>JBBKVZ010000060.1:0-24459 GCA_037968715.1 Pseudomonas sp. | reverse complement strand
TTTGTGGGTGTGGTGTAAAGCGTTTCGGCATCGCCAGTTTGAACAATTTTGCCGGCGTTCATCAGGAATATGCGGTCAGACATCACCAACGCTTCTTCTTGGTCGTGGGTGACGAAAATTGTGGTCAGCCCCAACTCTTGCTGAATACTGCGGATTTGCTCGCGCAGGTGCTTGCGAATTCGCGCATCCAGCGCTGACAGCGGCTCATCCAGCAGCAGCAAGCGCGGCCGGGTAATCAGTGAGCGGGCCAGAGCCACGCGTTGGCACTGGCCGCCAGACAATTGGTGGGGATAGCGGCTGGCAAATGCGCCCAGTTCGACCATCGCCAAGGCGTCGTCGACGCGCTGGGCGCATTCATCTTTGCCGACTTTTTGCATGCGCAAACCAAAGGCCACGTTCTGCGCCACGGTCATATTGGGAAACAGCGCGTAGCTCTGAAACACCATGCCGATGCCGCGCTGTTGCGGGCTGAGCGGGACTAAGTCTTGGCCGTCGAGCAGGATCTGTCCGCCGTTGACCGTAGTCAGGCCGGCAATGCAGCGCAGCAGGGTCGATTTGCCGCAACCGGACGGGCCGAGCAGGGTGACGAATTCGCCTTGGCTGATCTCACCATTAATGTCGCTAAAAATGGACGTGGCGCCGTAGCTTTTATGCAGGCCGCGAATACTCAGGAAGCTCATGCTTTGTCCTTGTTCAAACGGTTGGCTGCCCAAGTGAACAGCAGCACGAATAAGAAATAAGAGATCACCAGGGCGCTGTTGAAGTGGCCGCTGCTGTTACGCATGTTGTTCAGGTACACCTGCAGGGTCTCGTAGCGGGTGCCGACCAGCAGGTTGGCAAACACGAATTCGCCAAACAGAAAGCTGAATGACAAAAATAGCGAGACCATCAAACCCTTGCGCAGATTCGGCAGCACCACCAGCCAAGCGGCTTGCCAGGTGCTGGCGCCGAGCATATGGGCGGCGTCCATCAGGTCGGGCAAGTTGATCGCTTGCAGGTTGTTGGTGATCGCCCGGTACATAAACGGCAGCGCTACGGTGAAGTAGCAGCCGAGCAGAATCCACGGGGTGCCAACCATCGCCAAAGGCCCCGAGCCATACAGTTGCAGCAGACCCACCGAGGACACCACCGGTGGCACGGCGAACGGCAGCAGAATCAGCAGGTTCATCAGCCCATCGAGCTTGGGGAAGTAATAATGGGTAACGAACAACAGCGGCAAAATCAGCACCACCGCCAGCAGTAATGCGCCAAAGCAGATCAGCAGCGAGCGGGCAAAGGCGGCCAGAAAGCGTTCCTCGCTCCACAGCGCCAAGTACCACTTGAAGGTCAGGCCGTCCGGCAGGATGCTCGCCGACCAACTGGTCGACAGCGAGTACAGCAGAGTGCCGGCCAGCGGCAATAGCAAAATCAGGAACAGCAGCCAGACGACCGTGCGGTGATAAATGCTGGCCGAGCGAGTTTCAGCGCGCGACATGGTAGCTCCTCTTTAACAGCCACTGTTGAGCGGCGGTAATCACCAGCATCAGACCAACGAGAATCATCGCCAGGGCGCTGCCCATGTTCGGGTCGAGGGTGATGTCACCGGCCACGAGGGCGGCGATACGGATTGGCAATACGTTGAAATTGCCGGTGGTCAGCGCATACACGGTGGCGTAGGCACCCAAAGCGTTGGCCAGCAAGATAACGAAGGTGCCAAGTAGCGCCGGGGTTAGCACTGGCAGGCCGATATGCCGCCAGAACTGCCAAGGACTGGCGCCGAGCAGGGCGGCAGACTCGCGCCAGTCGTTGCGCAGGGCGTCGAAGGCTGGGAAGAGCAGCAGCACGCCGAGGGGGATCTGGAAGTAGCTGTACAGCACGATCAGGCCGGTTTTCGAGTATAGGTTGAAGTCGCTGAGGATTCCCGACTGCTTGAGCATCAGGGTCAGGGTGCCGTTGAAACCGAGCAAAATGATAAAGGCGAAGGCCAGTGGCACGCCGGCAAAATTGCTGGTCATGTTGGAGAAAGCCATCACGAAATCGCGCAGTTTCGAGTCGACCTGGTGCAGCGAATAGCTGCCCAAAATCGCCACGAACATGCCGATCAAACTCGACCAGAAGGCAATCTGCAGGCTGTGCTTGATGGCTTGCAGGTAGAAGCGTGAGGAGAAAATCTTGCTGAAATTGGCCAAGCTCCAGCTGTCGGCGTTGATCAGGCTGTGGATAGTCACCCATGCCAGCGGTGCCACCTGAAAGATGATGAAAAACACCGCAAAGGGCAGTAGGCACAACAAGGCCAGCCAGCGTCCGCGCATGGCCATGCTGAGGCGGCCGATCACTTAAGTAACTCGCGGCACAGTGGTTTGTCGTGGGGCACGCCCAGCAGGTGGCAAAGGGTGCCGCACAGTTCGGTTTGCTTGGGTGCGGCCGCCGGGTCGTGGCTGAACGCATCGCCCAGCACGAACAGGGGCACCTCGCGCTCTTCCGGCAGCAGGCCGTTGTGCGAGCGGTCGTTGTTCATGCCGTGATCGGCGGTCACTAGTACTTGATAACCGGCGTCCAGCCAGCGTTGCAGATATTCGGCCAACAGCAAGTCAGCCTTGCGCGCGCTGTTGCGGTACTGCGCCGAATCGAGGCCAAATTTATGTCCGGCGTCGTCGATGTTCATCGGGTGCACCAGTAGAAAATTCGGGTTGTGGCGCACCCGCAGGTGTTCGGCGTCGGCGAACAGATGGGAATCTGGGTAGTGGTCTTCGTAATAAAAGTGGCCGTGCTGGATGGGCAGCTCGGGAGTGTCGCTATGGCGGTCGCGTGCGGCATTAAAAGGCGCGCGGTTATACAACTCGCTGACCCAGTGATAGGCCGCAGCAGCCGTGCTTAGGCCGCCTTTGCGGGCGTAGTGGAAGATGCTCTGCTGATTGGACAGACGCACCACATCGTTGTGCACGATGCCGCTGTCGATCGGTGCCACGCCGGTGAGAATACATTCATACAGCGGCCGGGACAGCGCCGGCAGTTCGCACTGCAGTTGGTACAAGGTGGCGCGCCCGGCGCCGCAGTAGGCTTGCAGATGGCCAAGTGCATGGCGGGCGACCTGATAATTCAGGCCATCCAAAACTACTAGGATGACGTTGTGGGACATAATGCATGGTTCCTCAAACTCGTTCGCAGTCTAAACCCGTGCCGCCGTAGTTGGGCTACGGCGGCGCGCGGGGTTACTCCATGTTAATGATGACTTGCTCTTGCCAAAGTTGCGGCAGGGCCTTTGAAGTGGCTTCCCACGCTTTGGCGTCCTTGATCGGCTGCACCTTGGCATACTGTGCATTCGGCAGCAGCTTGGCTTGCACATCAGCAGGCAGCGTCAAGTGCTCGGCACGAATCGGCCGGGCATTGCCCTTGGCTAGGTTGATCTGGCCAGCATCGCTAAGAATGTACTCACGGGCCAGTTTGGCGGCGTTCGGGTGCTTGGCATATTTGTTGATGATGGTGGTGTAACCGGAGATCACCGAGCCATCGGAGGGGATCAATACTTCGAAGCGGCTTGGGTCAATCTGCTCGCGGTAGCTCAGACCGTTGAAGTCCCAGACGATCCCGACTTCCACTTCGCCTTTTTCTAAGGTCTGGATGGTCGGGTTGGACAATCCCAAACGGCCTTGCTCAGCTAAGCCGGCAAACAGGTCGAGGCCCGGCTGAATATTAGTCTCATCACCGCCATTGGCGATCGCCGCTGCCAGCACGCCGTTAACGGCCTGCGCGGCGGCGCTGACGTCACCGATGGCCACCTTGTAGGTGCCTTTTTTCAAGTCAGCCCAAGAGTGCGGTACGTCTTTGACCAGTTGCTTGTTAACGATAAAGGCAATGGAGCCGGTGTAACCGAGCATCCAGTGGCCGTCGGCATCCTTGGCCCAGTCTGGGATTTGTGCCCAGGTGCTAGGTTTGAACGGCTGGGTCACGCCTTGTTGCACGGCGATGGGGCCGAAGGCGGCACCGACGTCGCCGATGTCGG
Source organism: Pseudomonas sp. (assembly GCA_037968715.1). Taxonomy (GTDB): domain Bacteria; phylum Pseudomonadota; class Gammaproteobacteria; order Pseudomonadales; family Pseudomonadaceae; genus Aquipseudomonas. Next base: position 20,477 of record JBBKVZ010000060.1, on the reverse strand, counting down.
CGCTGGCGTTGTCTTTCTCAGCGGCGAACTTGGCCACTTCCTGCGCCGAGCTCATGTCGGTGTCCATGTGCTTTAGGCCGTAGGTTTTTTCCAGGTCGAGCCAAGTGTCTTTCCAGTTGGCCCAGCTGTCTGGCATGCCGACACTGTTAACCGTCCCTTCAGCGCGTGCGGCGCTCTCCAGACTCTTGATATCCACGTCACTTGCCATGGCCTGAGTGGCCATAGCGACAGCAGTTCCCATCAGTGAAGCCAGCAGCAGACGTTTCATGTGAAGCTCCTTTGCGGTTGGTTTGGTCTAGATCAGCAAAACTTGAGCCAATGTAAGGGAGTTAGATGACGTTTTTATTGCATGTGGGCGTGGCTCAAAGCAATTTTACTGCCCAGCAATAGCACGAAAGCCTATAAGCGTTGTGGTTTTTAAGGTTTTTTGCGATGGTGCTATTAATCAATAAGATGACTGATTTATGTCATTTTTCAGTCATCTACACTGCATAAGATGGCTGCTAAGTCACAGTGCAGGCTCAATACTGGTGCTGGTCTATTCCATTTTGGAGCAATTTTGATGGGTGATGAAGCACCGCGCACCGTGACCGCTATTTGTCGCGCACTGCAAGAACAGATAGCCCATGGCCTGCTGCTGGCAGGTGGCAAGTTACCGGCGGAGCGCAAACTCAGTGAGTTGTTTGCTACTACGCGTATCACCTTGCGTGAGGCTTTGGGGCAACTAGAAGCACAGGGCCTGATTTACCGAGAGGAGCGGCGTGGTTGGTTCGTGTCGCCACCAAGGCTTGCCTATAACCCGCTGGTGCGTAGCCATTTCCATGCGATGGTTCGTGAGCAGGGGCGTCTGCCGGCCACTGAGGTGCTTAGCGCAAAGTTGCAGCCGGCCTCGGTTGAGATCTGCGCGTTACTTGAGTTACCTGCGCTCAGCAGCGTGTATCAGATTCGCCGCGCACGGCGCATTGACGGGCGCTTGGTGTTGTATGTTGAGCATTATTTGAATCCGCAGTACTTCCCAGGGATTCTTGATTTTGACTTGACCCTGTCGCTGACCGATTTGTACGCCAGTGAATACGCGATTCATTATGGCCGTGTGCGCTTCGACATATTGCCCACGGCACTGCAAGCCGAGTCGGCCAGCACCCTTAAGCTAGCAGTTGGTAGTCCGGCGCTGCGTATCACGCGGGTCAACCGCGATCAGCACGGACGGGTTATTGACTGTGATCTGGAGTTTTGGCGTCACGACGCCATACACGTCAGTGTCGAAGTGCCCGAGTAACTGACGCCGGTTAACGGTGTGGATTAAATTGCCGGTAACAGGGGATGTCGTTAGTCCCTAGCCAAGCTCGCGCATGCTCCGTCCAAATATGTTCGGTTGGCGTGAGCTGCGGGTCTTCGTCGAGGGTAGCGACCCGCACGATAACGTGCGCTTGGGTCGGCCGCTGAGCCATCAAGTGGCTACCGCAAACTGAGCAGAAATGCCGGAACTTGTCTGGCGACGAAGCAAAGCTGGCGAGTTTTTCTTGGCCACGGGTCCAGCGAAAATGCTCACGCAACACCCCTGCGGTGCTGGCAAATGCCGCCGCGTGGGCTTTTTGGCAGGTAAGGCAGTGGCAGTGCACGATGGGGCTATTGAGACGGTCGATCTCATAACCTATCGCGCGGCATAAGCAACTGCCTTTAAGTACCGCCGGGTTGGGCATTACGGCAGTTCGCTGCTGGCGTAAAAGGCGCTGAGCACTTTGACCAAGTGGGCCAAATCATGGCTGCCGGCCAGTTCGCGGATCGAGTGCATGGCGAATGTCGGTAGGCCGATATCCACGGTCGGCACGCCCAGACGACTAGCGGTAATCGGGCCAATGGTCGAGCCGCACCCCATGTCGCTGCGGGTCACGAAGCTCTGCACCGGCACTTCGTTTTCCAAGCACAGGTGACGGAAGAATCCGGCTGTTTCGCTGTTGGTGGCATAGCGTTGATTACTGTTGATTTTGATCACGGGCCCAGCATTCAGCTTGGGGCCGTGGTTGTCGTCGTGTTTATCGGCGTAGTTAGGGTGTACGGCGTGGGCGTTATCGGCCGAGACCAATAAAGACTTTTGCATGCAGCGGGTAAAGCCGTCGCCTGCGGGCAGCAGGCGCTGCAACACTTGCTCAAGCATGGGGCCGTCGGCGCCGCAGGCTGAGCTGGAGCCTACTTCTTCATGGTCGGTGCAGACCAGTACGCAGGTTTGCTCGCTGTCGGCGTGCAGCAACGCCTGTAATCCGGCATAGCAGGACAGCAGGTTATCTAAGCGGGCACCGGCAATGAAGTCGTTATTCAGGCCAATGACTGCTGCGCTTTGCGTGTCGTAGAAGCTCAGTTCGTAATCTAAGACGGCGTCTGCATTGAGCTCGTGCTCGCTGCTCAGTTGCTCGGCCAGCAGGGCGCGGAAGTCAGCACCGTCGGCGTTGGCGATTTGCGCCAGAATCGGCGGCAGTTCAGTTTGCGGATTAATCGCCCAACCGCTGTTGGCTTCGCGATTTAGGTGAATAGCTAGGTTGGGAATGACTGCGATGGCTTTGCGAAAATCGATCAGTTGGCTCTCGACCTTGCCGTCGCGGCGAAAGGTCATGCGCCCAGCAAGCGATAAATCACGGTCAAACCAGGGCGCCAGCAATGCACCGCCATATACCTCGACGCCAAGCTGCCAGAAGCCTTGCTTGTGGAGTTCTGGATTGGGTTTCACCCGTAAGCAAGGACTGTCGGTATGCGCGCCCACCAAGCGCAAGCCGGCTTCAAGGGGTGAGCGCTGACCGAGTTTAATGGCGATGATCGATGAGTCGTTGCGGGTCACGTAGTAGCGCCCGCCGGCTTCAACTTCCCAGCTCAGACGCTCGTCTAAGCGTATGTAACCGGCAGCCTCCAAGCGTTGCGCGAGGCTTGCGGTGGCATGAAAGGGGGTAGGTGAGACCTTAAGGAAATCGATCAGGCCTTGATTCAACTCATCGCGCATATAGGACTCCAGACGGTTATGCGCGCAGTTTACCCCATCAGCCCACTGCGTTGGGCCGATCGGCGTGGGCTGGCGGGTGCTGCCTAGTTAAAACGGCGCCGGGCACTCAAAGCGCAGGTGCTCGCCGGTTTGCGGATGGGTCAGGCTCAGCATGCGGGCATGCAAGCAGAGGCGCGGGTAGGCAGCCAGGGCTTCTGGGTGGGCGTAGAGGCCATCGCCGAGCAGAGGGTGGCCGATGGACAGCATGTGCACGCGCAACTGGTGTGAGCGCCCGGTGATCGGTGTGAGTTCCACACGGCTGTAATGACCGCAACGCTCTAGCACCTGCCAGTGAGTCAGGGCGTGTTTGCCGAACTCGTAATCCACCACATGGCGCGGCTTAGTCGGCGGGTCATAGCGCAGGGGCAGGTCGATGCTGCCGCTGTCTTGCTCAGGCAAGCCCCAGCACAGTGCGGTGTAGGCTTTGTCGGTTTCGCGGTCGTGAAATTGGCGGGACAGTTCGCGGTGGCTGTCCGGGTCGCGGGCTAGCACGATGATGCCGGAGGTTTCCCAGTCCAAACGATGCACGATGCGTGCTTCGGGATAGCCGTTATCTTGCAGGCGCGTCACCAAACAGTCTTTGTTGTCATCGGCGCGCCCGGGCACAGAAAGCAGTAGGGTCGGCTTGTTGATCACCAGCAAGGCGGCGTCTTGATGGAGAATTTGGATGTTCGACAGTGGCATGGGGCTGTTCCACGAATGTAAAGGGCTACAAATGCAAACGGCGGCCAGTGGCCGCCGTTGTTCACACCGGGCAGATCAACGATCAGGCAGGGTGATATTCAACTCAAGAATCGAGCAGCTGCCTTGGTTTTCTAAGGCAACTTGGACTTGGTCTTGCTCAATGTTGACGTACTTGCGGATCACCTCAACCAGCTCTTTTTGCAGAGCCGGTAGATAGTCGGGCTGACTGCGCTGGCCGCGCTCGTGAGCAACGATGATCGACAAGCGTTCTTTGGCTACAGAAGCGGGCGTTTCTTTTGTCTTACGTTCACGAAAGAATTCAAAAATGTTCATTCACGACCTCCAAACAAGCGTTGCATGAGTCCTTTCTTCTGCACATCAAGGAAACGATGGGGCACTTCCTTGCCTAGCAGGCGGTCTACGGCATCACCGTAAGCTTGGCCTGCATCACTTTGCTCGTCGAGAATTACCGGTACACCCTGGTTCGACGCCTTGAGCACGGCTTGCGATTCTGGAATCACCCCGAGCAAGCAAATCGAGAGGATTTCCTCAACGTCTTCAACGCCGAGCATCTCGCCTTTAATCACCCGCTCTGGATTGTAACGGGTCAGTAGTAGGTGCTCTTTAATCGGCGCTTCGCCTTGTTCGGCGCGGCGTGACTTACTGGCCAACAGGCCGAGCATGCGGTCCGAGTCACGTACCGAGGAAACCTCCGGGTTGGTGACCACGATGGCCTCGTCGGCGAAGTACATCGCCAGGTGCGCGCCGGTTTCGATGCCGGCCGGAGAGTCGCAGATGACAAATTCGAAGGTTTTCGACAGTTCGTCGATAACTTTGCCGACGCCTTCTTTGGTTAGGGCGTCTTTGTCGCGCGTTTGGCTGGCGGCCAATACGAACAGGTTTTCCAAGCGTTTGTCTTTGATCAGTGCTTGGGTCAACGAGGCTTCGCCGTTAATAACGTTAACGAAGTCGTACACCACGCGGCGCTCGCACCCCATGATCAGGTCGAGGTTACGCAGGCCCACGTCGAAGTCGACGATGACAGTTCTGTGCCCGCGCAGGGCCAAACCGGTACCAATGGCGGCGCTGGTGGTGGTTTTGCCCACGCCACCCTTGCCGGATGTAACTACGATAATTTTGGCCAAGGTACTTCACCCCAAATGTCGATTAAACGTCAACTCGGCCAGCCTGCTAGAGGCTTGGCGGTTGCCGCGTGTCCCTGCGAAATCGCTTAAAAACGCCAGAACGACGCCATTTACGCGGCTCTAAAAATTGGCCGCAGTATCCGTTAAAGACGGGTGATGTTCAACACGTCACCCGACAGGCTGACTTGCACGGCTTCAGCCCATAGTGGGTCACGGCGCAGGTCTTCGGCAACCTTGTATTGCCCGGCAATAGACAGCAGTTCCGCGCCGAGTTGCTGGCAGAATATTCGCGCACTGCGATCACCTTTAATTCCGGCCAGTGCTCTACCGCGCATTGGTCCATAGACATGGATGTTGCCATCGGCCAATAGTTCAGCGCCGGCGCTGACCGGCGCGAGAACGATCAGATCGCCGCCTTGGGCATAAATCTGTTGGCCGCCGCGAACCGGCAAGGTGATTATTTTGCTCGGTTGTAATACCGGCTCGGCTGGTTTTTCAGGCTCTTTGGCGACGGGTGATGTCTCGGCCAGCTCAATTGGCCGCTCACGGGCCCCCGAGGGCGGCAATACCGGCAGGGCGATGGCTTGCGCCGCCGCGATATCTTCCGCGCGGTTGGCGCGGATAGCTAGGGTGCTCAGGCCGTGTAGCCTACAAATGCTCATCAGCTCGGTGAGGTCTAACTCACCCTCGCCCTCGGGCAACTTGTCGAGGGCCAACACCAGTGGTGTATTGCTGAAAAAGTTTGGTGCTTGGCTCACTTTGCTGGTGAGCTGGCGGTCCAAACGCTCGAGGTCGTTGTGGGCCAGCTCCAGCACAGTAATGGCTAGCATGCTGCCCTTGAGCTGGAATACGGGGTCTTGATCGAGAAGGTCGGCTTGGCTCATGGTCTGCACAGAAAGGCTGAAGGGCTGCTCGTAGTCTTACGAAGTAGGCGTGGACTTATAACGATAACGCCGGCAGCCCGCAAGTCTGAGCAGCGTCGTACTCGTTTGGCCAATGGCAAAAAACGAGTGGATTTAGACCGGCTTTCCATCTTTTATGCCTGTAAACGCCGGTAGGCGGTGCTTGTGTCGGTATAAAAATGTCGATAATCACCTGCTTTTTCGATCCGCCGCTTCAAGGCTGGCAGGCTCAGGCTGCATCCGAGGTAGAATGCGCGACTTTGTATTTAGGTTGGATTATTGATGGACCGCGCTCGCTTTAGTCGCTCTTTGTTGCACCCGCGTTTTTGGCTGCTGTGGTTGGGTCTGGGGTTGCTGTGGTTATTGGTGCAGCTACCTTATGCATGGCTGCTGGTGCTCGGGCGGTTATTGGGCGCGCTGATGTATCGTTTTGCTCGGGCCCGTCGGCAGGTGGTGGAGCGTAATTTACAGCTGTGCTTCCCGCAGCTGCCGGCACAAGCGCGGCAGCGCTTGGTGCGTGAGAACTTTGTCTCGATGGGCATCGCTTTCTTTGAAATGGCCATGAGTTGGTGGTGGTATCAACCGCGTTTGCGCCGTTTGGGCTCCATCGAGGGCCTAGAGCATTTAAAACAGGCTGAGGCTGAGGGGCAGGGGGTTATTTTAATGGCCCTGCATTTCACCACTCTGGAGATAGGCGCTAATTTGCTGGGGCAGTTGCACACTATTGATGGCATGTACCGGCAGCATAAAAATCCCTTGTTTGACTTTGTGCAACGTAGCGGGCGGGAGCGGCACAATCTGGATGCCACGGCGATTGAGCGTGAAGACGTGCGCGCCATGCTTAAGGTGTTGCGGGCAGGCAGGGCTATTTGGTACGCGCCAGATCAAGACTACGGTCGCAAACAAAGCATCTTCTTGCCCCTGTTTGGCGTTAATGCTGCCACGGTGACGGCCACCAGCAAGTTCGCCCGCTTAGGCAGGGCTCGCGTTGTGCCGTTTACCCAGCAGCGTCTGGCCGATGGCTCAGGCTACAAGTTAGTGATTCATCCACCCTTGGATAACTTTCCGGGGAGCAGTGAGGAGGCTGATTGTTTACGCATTAATCAGTGGATTGAGCAGGCCGTGAGTGCGTGTCCTGAACAATACCTATGGGCTCATCGTCGCTTTAAAACACGGCCTTTGGGTGAGGCAAAGTTATATAAAAAACGTCGCCGTAAGTAGTCGCCTTCTATACTAAAAAAAATTACAGAGTGCTGCGTATGAATCAATCCGTTAACGCTAGTGAGCCGGTTACCGGTTTGATTCTCTCCGGCGGTGGGGCTCGCGCGGCCTATCAGGTGGGCGTTTTAGCGGCGATTGCCGACTTGCTGCCGGAGCCGGCTAGCAATCCCTTTCAAGTTATTGTCGGCACCTCGGCGGGTGCGATTAATGCGGTGGGATTAGCGTGTGGTGCGCTGGATTTTAGCCAAGCAGTGCGGCGGTTAACTTCGGTATGGCAAAGTTTTCATTGCCATCAGGTCTATCGCAGTGACTGGTCCGGTGTATTGCGCCAAGCAAGTCGTTTCGTCGGACACAGCATGCTTGGTCTGGGCGGGGATACTCCCGTGGCGCTGTTGGATAGCTCGCCCTTGCGCGAGTTACTCGGCCGCGAGCTGGATTTTTCCGGGATTCACGCTGCTGTAGCTCGGCGTAAGTTACGTGCCATTGCAGTCTCGGCCTTTGGTTATGAGAGCGGCCAGTCGGTGAGTTTTTATCAGGGGCGAGCGACAATTGACCCGTGGTTTCGCCATCGCCGGGTAGGTGTGCCAACGCGCTTGAATCTTGAGCACTTAATGGCTAGCACCGCGATTCCGCTGCTTTTTCCGCCGGTTAAGATCAATCGAGAATTTTTTGGTGATGGTGCGGTGCGTCAATTGGCGCCCATTAGCCCAGCATTGCACTTAGGGGCCACAAAAGTGTTGGTGGTGGGTGTGAGTGGCAGCTCACCGGCCAGCGAAGTGCCGGCAGAAGCGGTGCGGGTAAAAGCTACGCGTTCACCGAGTTTGGCGCAGATCAGTGGGCATATTCTCAACAGTACCTTTATCGATAGCATGCAAGGCGATATCGAACTGCTGGAGCGGCTTAACCATATGAGTCATCTGGTGCCGTCCGGTTTACATCCGCGCGGGTTGGGGTTGAAGCCGATTGAGGTGTTGGTGATCGCGCCAAGTCAGCCGTTGGACCAGATCGCGGCCCGCCATCGACATGAATTACCACAATCTATGCGCATGTTTTTACGTGGGCCGGGTGCGACTAAAGCCAGCGGTGCGGGGGTACTCAGTTATTTATTGTTTGAGTCGGGCTATTGCAGCGAGCTGATCGAACTGGGTTATCAGGATGCAATGGCGCAGAAAGCTGCACTGGTGAGTTTTCTAGCGCAGGAGAGTCTCAGCCCCGCGCGGGAATTGAGTCAATAGGGCTGCTTTACTTGTTGGCAGACAAAAAAATGCCCGCCTGTTTAGGCGGGCATTTTTTATGCGAGGTGATTATTCCTCAATTTGCATTTTGCGTACTTCGGTATACAGGTAGCGCACACGTGAGTATTCAAACGGGGTGTTCAGCTGGCCGTACCGGAAGGGCACGACGTAGCGAGTGTCGATGGCGCGCAGCAGGCTGATCTCTATGTGCCGCTGGCTTTCCTCAGCAACATTGAGGAAGTTAGCGCTTTGCTCGCCGAGGGTATCAACTACCAACCCGCTGGTGTCACGCAGGTTGGATGGGCCGAAGATCGGCAGAACTAGATAGGCGCCGGCTGGTACACCGTAGTGGCCGAGGGTTTGGCCGAAGTCTTCGCGCTCTTTGGGCAGTCCCATGCTGGTGGCTGGGTCCCAAATACCGGCAACCCCGAAAACGGTGTTGAATAGCAGTCGAGCCGTGGTGCGCATGGCCCGCTCGCCTTTGAGTTGCAATACGCTGTTGGCCAGGCTTGGCACCTCGCCAAGGTTACTAAAAAAGTTGCTTACTCCCGTGCGCAAAAACTTTGGCGTGACGTAGGTATAACCACGTACGGCGGGCAGCATGACCCACTGATCAAGGCGGTAGTTGAACTGATAAATCCCTCGGTTCCATCTTTCCAGCGGGTCATAAACTTGCATGGCGCCGTCTGCGGCAGCGACGAAGTTATCCACTCGTGGCATAAATGTCAGAGATTGCAGTGGGGCGGTGAAGCCTTCATCGGCATTCGTGTTGGCGTCTGTCGATGCGCCGGCGTGAGCCAAGCTGCTGCCCAGCAATAGGGCGCTGAGAAAAAAATGCTTAGCCACGGAAAAACTCCAGCATGGCGTCCGTATTGACGCGGTAGTCGAGGTTGCCGCAATGGCCGCCCAGTGGGTATACGGTCAAGCGCTCACCGAAGGTACGGCGCAAGAAATTTAGATCGCCAGGGCCAAGAATTAGGTCGTCAGCGTTGGTCATAACGGCGATGTTCTGATTGGCTTTTAGGTGGCTTTCTAGGGGGTAGAGGCTGACCTGCTGGTTTAGTTGCTCCAGCGTACCGTTGCTATTGCTGCGCTGCCAAAGCGGCAGCAATTGCTGCTCGGCGTAGCAGACGAAATCACACAGGGCGGCTTTCTTGAAGTACGGCACCAGCGGGGTGCCGTAGTTCATTTTGAGACCTGGTGGGGTGATTAGTCCGCGCTTGTTAATCAGGTCTGAGGTGTAGACGATATCGGCCACCGAAAACCGAAAGGAGCTGCCGATCAGCGAGGCCATCTGCGGGGTGCTTAGGCGCTGTTTGGAGTTTTGTAGGTCAAAAAGCAGGGCCTCATCAACTTCGATGCGGCCTTTAGCTTTGAAATAACGAGCAAGTCGGTCAAAGAGCGCATTAAAGGAGGCTGGCTTGCCTTGCAGATGCAAATCGACCAGTGACAGTTTGTCGAGGTTGCCAACCGAGGTTAATAGGTTAACGGGCGGGTTGAGCATCAACACGCGCTTAAAGTTGAAACTGTGCTTGCTGGCGTCGATTTGGCTTACGAAGGCGGCGTTGAGTGCGCCTAGGCTATAGCCGGTTAGGTTGTAGCTGGTAACTTGCAAGTCGCTGTGCTTGGCTTTGATCGCTTCCATGACCCGATACAGGTCTTGTGCATCGTCAGTCGAAATTCCTGGCGTGGCATGCGTTGAGGCCGCGGTGATGAAGTCATAGCTGGTCGGTGAGGACAGCTGCACCACATGGTAGCCGGCGGCGTAGAAGAGTTTTTTGAGGAACTCAGGTTTGCCGCTGGAGTACGCAGCACCGGTGCCCGCAATGATAAAAATCAGCGGTGCCGGGCCTTCTTGCTCGGCTAGGCGGTAGGGCAGGGTTTCGACGTTCCAGAAGAGGTCGGGCATGTGTTCTGCCCGCACCGCTTCAAGGTTGAGACGGTAGTCGGCTTGGTCGATGTCGGTGTCTTCGGCAACCTTGCCGCGAAACTCGAGCGGGGTGCCGCCAATAGTCGCCTCAAAGGCATTGGTGATCGGGTAACCATAACTGGCAGCGTCGATACTGGCGGCTTGTACTGAGAATGTCAGTGACAGGCTCGCCAGTAGCATAACAAGACTGGGGGGTCTGAGCATGGGGCAAACTCGATAGCATTTAGGGCCGCTAAGTAAGCACGACAGATATTAAAGGTACAAGTTCAAATAGGCTGAAAGTGAATTTTAATTCGTGCATTTACTGCGCGCAGACGGCTCTTTCAGGTTTCCTTACGCATACTCTTGCATCAAGCCCACTGACGGTTATGCTGGCCGGCGTTTTTTGCCCACTGGAGATTTTTATGTCGCGCCGTTACCCGTTGCTCTTGCTGCTGTTTTTATCGCTTTGGATGGCTGCCTGTTACGGCTTGCGCTTCGCCTTTATGGAGGATAGCCAGTGGGTCGGGGTGTGCGCCGAGGCCGGCGAGCGTTGGGAGTGTCAATTGCGCAGTGCGCTAGGCCTGATGATCCATTGGCGACTGCTGGCGTGGGTGGCCATTGTCAGCGCGTTGTTGGGTTTTTTTGCGCCGGGTCGGATAGGCACAGGTTTGGCCGCTATAGGGCTGTTTTTCGCGCTGCCGGCACTGGTGCTGTATACCGCCAGCCTGGCGGTATTTGCCGTGGTGATCGCCGCTTTACGCTTAGTGCGCGCCCCGCGCGCAAGTGTTTGAGTTACGCCTATAACTCAGTCAACGCGCCGTGTTTGCCAGTGCTTAGCACTCAGTTCAATGCTTAAGCCCCTGCTGCGCGTACCCGCAGGCTGCGCAAAAGGGCCACGAGCAGCAGCAGGCTGACGGCCGCCCAGCCAATGGCTTGCAGGTTGCTCAGGGTTTCTTCATATAGCTGCGGAACAATACCCGCGCCGAGCAAGGCCGCTAGCAGGGTAATTTCCCGGCGCGCGGCGGCGACCGGACGGCACAGGTATACCAGCGCCGGCAGCAGCAGAGCTGCGCTGGGGAAGCTGCGATAGCGGGCATCGAATACCAATGCCAGCATCATTACTGCACCGGCAAAGCCGCTGGCCAACAACCACCAGCCTGCGCGGGCTTGCAGCCAGTTAAAGCAGCGCTCACGCCAGCCATGTCTGGTGGCCAAGCTCAGGCTGGCATGGGCCAGTACCAGCAAGTTCAAGCCGATCAGCGCCGCCGCCCACAGCCATTCGGCTAGGTAGCGACTAGTCACCAGCGCCAACTCCGCCCACAAGCCAATGCAGGCTGCGCCCACTGCTGCCAGCGGAGGCAGTAACAACGCTGTACGGATTGAAGACGGTCGCCCTGCTAAGGCCAGACTAGCGGCAAACAGGCCAACGCTAAAGGCTAACCAGAGTGGCCAGTGCGGCAGGTTGGACACGGGTCCGGCAAGCACGCCCTTGTCTTGCCGATCAGCATCGTAGAGGCCCCAGAAGCCGCCTACGGCGCCCTCGCTGACGCGCTTCCATGGCTGGTCAAAGGCTTCGATCAGGTTGTAGTCCCAGCCATTGTGCTCAGCCATGGTCACAAAGCCACGGATGAATTTGGCTTCGTTAACGCGGCTGGGTAAGGCAGTTTCGCGCTGGCGACCTTCGCTGGGCCAGCCGGTTTCGCCGATCAAGATGTCTTTCGGGGCGAACCGGGTGCCGAAGCTGCGGCGAATTTCGCCCACATGGGTGAGGGCGGCATCGATGCCGGTTGGCTGATTTTCCCAGTACGGCAGCAGGTGAATGGTGATGAAGTCGACTGCGGGCGCCACTTGTGGATTTTCCAGCCAGAACTCCCAGACATCGGCATAGGTCACCGGTTGCTTGACTTGACCTTTGACCTGCTGGATCAGCTTGACCAGTTGGTCACCGGTGACTTCCTTGCGCAGTAACGCTTCGTTGCCGACGATGAGACCATCGACCACGTCGGCATTGCTATTGGCGCTGCTGATCAGTGCGTCGATTTCCTGCGCGGTGTCCAGCGGATTAGCGCTGACCCAGGCACCTATCAGGAGCTTCAGGCCGTGCTTGCGCGCCATCTCGGGCAACGCTTCGAGGCCGGTCATCGAGTAGGTGCGCACGCACTTAAAACGCGTGGCGAGCAGTGCGAGGTCGGCGTCGATACGCTCCGGACGTATGCTGAAAGGCTGGTCAAACGGTGACTGGTCCTTGTCGAACGGCGTGTAGGAGGCGCACTGCAATTTGTGCGTTGGGGTGGCGGCATCGGCCAGCACAACAGGCTGCCCGATGGCATACCAAAGCCCGGCTAATGCTGAGAGGGCCAGCAGGCTGGCGAACAAGTACGGCAGGGCAGGAAAACGGGACGGTGTTGGCATGATCGGGTGCGCGTCTGAGAGCAAAGGCGCGCATCTTAGCGGATTCGCTGCGCGGATAGGAGGCCTGCGCCGCCTAAGCTTTGCGCCGGCTAGAAAAACCTGGTCGGGCAACTGTGTGTGCGTGAGCGCTGCAATTCAGACAAGGCTGCGGTTTGCAGGTCGAACTTTGCCAACGGCCCGCGGTATTTGCATGTTGCGTGCGGCAGACGCTTGCACAAGCCAGCCGCCTTTTGGATCGTTCGTGCTGTTTATGAACTAAGATCCATACCTATTCACGGGTATTTTTCGGCATCATGCAGTGTTGCTGTGAGGGGCGCCGTGTGTCGCCGGATCATTTTTTTGCAGCGGCTACCCATCAATGATCATCCCCGCCGAGCGCCCCCATGGCTGAAGTCCACGACCGTATTAAAGTAACTGTCGAGCAGTTGAGTATCGGCATGTACGTGGTCGAGTTAGATCGCCCGTGGAGCGAAACTGCCTTTCTGTTTCAGGGCTTTCGGATTCGCCAACAGCAAGAAATTCTCTTGCTGGGTGAGGTTTGCCAGTTTGTCTGGGTCGATGCGCGGCGCTCGTTCGGGGTCCAGCAGCAGGTTGCAGAAAATCTGCTCAGCTTGGCGGGCGAGCAATTACAGCCGCAAATCGCCAAGGTCGAGTTCAGCCGTGAGATGCAGCAGGCCGAGCCATCGTTTCATTCGGCCCGTGAACAGTCGCTGCGCATTCTTGAAGCGGTGCGCCTGGGGCAGGCGTTGGATGTGGCGCAGGTCAAGGTGGTGGTTAAAGAGTGCGTGGAGAGTATGTTGCGCAATCCTGCGGCCATGCTGTGGCTGGCGCGGATTAAACACAGTGATGAGTACACCGCCGAGCACAGTTTGCGGGTGGCGATTTTTGCCATTGCCTTGGGCCGTGAGTTGAACCTGCGCCAGGGCGAACTGGAGCATTTGGGCGTGTGTGGCATGCTGCATGATGTTGGCAAAATTAAAGTGCCCAGTGAGATTTTAAATAAACCCGGCGCGCTCACCGCGAGCGAGCTGTTGATTATGCAGAGCCATGCCAGTGAAGGGCGCAAGCTACTGATGAGCAATCAACAGGTGACGGCGGCGGCCGTCGACGTGGCTTTCTCGCATCATGAACGTTTAGACGGTCGCGGTTATCCGCGAGGGTTAGATGCCGCGCGGATTCCCTACTTTGCCAAGATTGTGGCGGTGGTGGATGCCTATGATGCGATTAACAGCGACCGGGTTTATAGCAAGGGTAAGTCAAGTTTAGAGGCCCTGCGGATTCTGTTTGAGGCCCGCGGCAGTCATTTTGATGGCGAGTTGGTTGGCTTGTTTGTACGCCGCATTGGTATCTATCCGCCCGGTGAAATCGTTGAAATGAGCAATGGCGAGGTGGGCATCATTGTCGCCTGCTCGGCGCTGAGCAAACTTAAACCTCGGGTGTTGTTGGTGCTCGATGCGCAAAAGCGTCCGGGCCTTGAAAGGGTGGTTGATTTAGAGCAGCCGGTGCTCGATGGCAACCAGCGCCCGTATCGAATTAAAGAGGTTTATCCCACCGGTGCATTTGATATTGATATTGAAGTGTATCGGCGCAAAGGGCTGATTATCCCGCCGCATTTGTGAGCTGCGACCTTAGTCGTAAGCGAGCGATTTCTACGACTAAGGTCGTCTGTTGCGTAGCTACCGTCGTTTTAGAGTGGACTCACCAGCAACCTGTGCTGCGGAGGACAACAAAAATGAACGACAGCGTCTACGAGCGGATTCTTGAAAATCCGAATTTCCATGAACTAGTAGCTAAGCGCTCGCGGTTTGCGTGGCTGCTTTCAGCCATCATGCTCGGCCTCTATCTGGCTTTTATCTTATCAATTGCGTTTGCTCCGCAATTGTTGGGAGCGCGCATAAGCCCAGACTCGGTAATTACCTGGGGAATCCCGTTAGGGGTTGGCTTGATCCTGTCGGCTTTTATCCTCACCGGCATATATGTGCGTCGCGCCAATGGCGAGTTCGATGCGTTAAATAAAGCCATTCTTGATGAGGTGCAGAAATGATCCTTCGTCTATTGGCGAGCCTCGCAATGTCGGCCTTTGCGCCGCTGCTCTGGGCCGGTGAAGCATTAACGGGCGAGGTACAGCGTCAACCAATTAACGTCTCGGCCATCGCCATGTTTGTGGTGTTTGTTGGGGCCACGCTGTGCATCACTTACTGGGCCTCGAAAAAGAACAACTCGGCCTCGGACTACTACTCAGCCGGCGGTAAAATTACCGGTTTTCAAAACGGTCTAGCGATTGCTGGCGACTACATGTCAGCGGCCTCGTTTTTGGGTATTTCCGCGCTGGTGTACACCTCGGGCTACGACGGCCTGATCTACTCCATTGGCTTTTTGGTCGGTTGGCCGATAATTCTGTTTTTGATGGCAGAGCGCCTGCGTAACTTGGGTAAATACACCTTTGCTGACGTGGCCTCGTACCGCCTCAAGCAAATGCAGATTCGTACCTTGTCTGCCAGTGGTTCATTGGTGGTGGTGGCGTTCTACTTGATTGCGCAGATGGTCGGCGCCGGTAAGTTGATCCAGCTACTGTTTGGCTTGGATTACTACGTTGCCGTGCTGCTGGTGGGCATTCTGATGATGATGTATGTGTTGTTCGGCGGCATGCTGGCCACTACATGGGTGCAAATCATCAAAGCGGTGATGCTGTTGTCCGGTGCGACCTTTATGGCTGTGATGGTCATGAAGCACGTTAACTTTGACTTCGCGACGCTGTTTGCCGAAGCGATCAAAGTACACCCGAAAGGCGAGGCCATTATGAGCCCCGGCGGTTTGGTCAGCGACCCGATTTCTGCCATCTCCCTTGGCTTGGCGTTGATGTTCGGTACTGCCGGTTTGCCGCATATTTTGATGCGCTTCTTCACCGTTAGCGATGCTAAAGAAGCCCGTAAAAGTGTGTTCTACGCCACTGGCTTTATCGGCTACTTCTACATCCTCACCTTCATTATTGGTTTTGGCGCGATCTTGCTGGTCAGCACCAATCCTGCGTTCAAAGATGCAGCGGGCGCTTTACTCGGCGGTAACAACATGGCGGCGATTCACCTGGCTGATGCCGTGGGTGGCAGCTTGTTCTTGGGCTTCATTTCGGCGGTAGCCTTTGCCACCATTCTGGCGGTAGTGGCCGGTTTGACTTTGGCCGGTGCAACGGCGGTGTCTCACGACCTGTATGCCAGCGTGCTGAAAAAGGGCAAAGCCAACGACAAAGATGAGATCCGCGTGTCGAAAATCACCACCATCGCTCTCGGCGTGTTGGCGATTGGTTTGGGCATTTTGTTTGAGAACCAAAACATCGCCTTTATGGTTGGTTTGGCCTTCTCGATTGCGGCTAGCTGTAACTTCCCTGTGCTGTTTTTAAGCATGTACTGGAAGAACCTCACCACCCGCGGCGCCATGATTGGTGGCTGGTTAGGCTTGGTAACTGCGGTAGCTTTGACCATTCTCGGCCCAACCGTTTGGGTGCAGGTAATGGGTCATGCAGAAGCCATCTTCCCTTACAACTACCCGGCGCTGTTCTCGATGACTGTAGCCTTTGCCGGCATCTGGTTCTTCTCCATCACCGACAAGTCGACTTCTGCGGCCGAGGAACGTGCGCGCTTCCTGCCACAGTTCGTCCGCTCGCAAACCGGCTTGGGTGCCACGGGTGCGGTGGCCCATTAAAGAAAACTCTGCGTGAAACTTTGGCGGCCCTTTGGGCCGCTTTTTTTATGTGCGCTCAGTATCTTTGAATGTGGCTATGAATTTTACGCAGCCAATGCAGGGCGCTGATCCGTGCTGAAACTGAGCGAGTATTTTTGCAGGCTATAGCCAAGGGCAATAAGTGCAGTATTTAATAGATGTTTTTTACCGAAGCAGTGTCTAAATGGAATTGAACTAATGAGTGAGCTGCAATCTCACGCCCAGCAGTTGCTGGACGATCCACTGGATCGGCGCATGCAGTCTCGACGTTTGAATCATATCGCCAATTTGCTGATCGCCGCGCTGCTGGTGATCGGTACACAAATGCTAGTCGCCCAGGACTGGTTGAACTTTGCTTTGGTATTACTGAGCATTGTGCTCAGCTTGCTTGGCAAGTGGCTCAATCGTCGCGGCGCGACAAGGCCTGCAGTCATCCTTGTACTTAGCTCCATCACGCTGATCTTCAACATTTCCATGTGGTTCAGTCAGGGGCTATACAGCGAAGCGTTGCTCGGCTATCCAGTTATTCTAATTGTCGCTGGCATGGTCCTCTCTTTGCGGTTCTTTGCCGGTTTGCTGTTGTTTATGTTGCTTTCTATCGTGTTCTTTACGTGCGCAGCGTTGCAGGGCTGGCAGGTGTTTGTACCCTTGCCAATGGGCATTGGCCGGATGGTTAATCTCAGTTGTGTAATGCTGGTCTGCGCTTGTGCGGTGTGGCTCTTGGTCAATGATTTACGGCGGGCTCTACTGCGCCTACAGCATGAAATACTGCGGGTAAAACAATCGGAGGCGAGTTATTTTCACCTGGCCCAGCATGATGCCCTGACCGATTTGCCCAATCGTTTGCTGGTGCAAGACCGGGTGGATCAAGCTATTGCTCATGCCCGTCGCCACAAGAACAAAACGGCTTTGCTGTTCCTCGATTTGGACAATTTCAAAATCATTAATGACTCACTCGGCCATAACGCGGGCGATGAGTTGCTCAAGCAAGTGGCCGATCGGTTACGGGATGCGGTGCGTGAGTCAGATACGGTCAGTCGTCAGGGCGGTGATGAGTTTCTGTTGGTTTTGACCGATGTCGATGACCTTGCTGCCATCTCGGAGGTGGCCAGTCATGTGCTGCAGCAGCTAGCGCAACCCTTTACGTTACGGGGTATGCAGGTAGTCACCTCGCTGTCGATTGGTATCGCGGTGTACCCCGAGAATGGTGACAATTTTGATGTGCTGTTGAAGCATGCTGACATTGCCATGTATCAGGCCAAGGCCGCCGGACGTAACGCTTATCGTTTCTTCGATGCGCAGATGAATACGGATATTGTCGAACACGTAAGCATTGAGTCGGGCTTGCGCGAGGCCTTGAGTGAGCAGCAGTTTGTCCTGCATTTTCAGCCGATTGTGGATGTTCGTACAGGCAAACTGCTGGCCGCTGAGGCCTTGATTCGTTGGCAGCACCCTGAGCAGGGTTTGATCGCGCCGGGAAAATTTATTGCGATCGCCGAGACCTCCGGGTTGATTCTCGACATTGGCGCATGGGTGCTTAACGAGGCGTGCCGGCAATTGATGGTTTGGCAGGCCGCTGGATTGCCGCGCTTTGTGCTGTCGGTGAATATTTCTCCGGTACAGTTTTTGCGCGGCGATCTGGAGGTCTTGGTTTCGCACGCCTTACGCCATTATGGGGTTGCGCCTGGTTGCTTGGAGTTAGAGCTGACGGAGTCGATGTTGTTGCAGGACTCACCAGCGTTAATTGGCATGCTGCAGCGCCTCAAGGCGCTGGGGGTGAGGTTGTCGATTGATGATTTCGGAACGGGCTATTCCAATCTGTCTTATCTGCAACGTTTTCAGGTGAACAAGCTGAAGATTGATCAGTCATTTGTCCGCAAACTGCAGGGCAGTGCGCAGGACCGAGCTATCGTCACGGCCATCATTCAAATGGCCAAGAGCCTCGACTTGACCACCACAGCCGAGGGCATTGAAGACGATGCGACCCGACAGTTGCTGGTCAGTATGGGTTGTGATCAGGGCCAAGGTTATTGGTTCGCTCGGCCATTGCCGGCCACGGATTTCGCTGCTTACGCCCGTGCTAGCGCGTTGCCTGTCGAAACAAATTTTGCCGGTTAATCGTCTGGTCTAGTGTGCAGTATTCAGGCGCTTTATAGCGTGCCGGCTGGCGCCGCTGCATGGTTACACTGGGTGTATCTCTCGTGAATAAAGAAGGCCATGACAATGCAAACGCGCATGATGATTACCGGTGCAGGTTCAGGTCTCGGTCGTGAAATTGCCTTGCGTTGGGCACGTGAGGGCTGGCAGTTGGCGCTCTCCGATGTCAACGATGCAGGCTTAGCCGAGACGCTGCAAATGGTCCGTGCCGCAGGTGGTGATGGTTTTACCCAGCGCTGTGATGTGCGGGATTACAGTCAGCTCACCGCCTTTGCGCAAGCCTGTGAGGAGAAACTTGGCGGTATCGACGTAATTGTGAATAACGCCGGGGTTGCCTCGGGTGGGTTTTTCAACGAGCTGTCGTTGGAGGATTGGGACTGGCAGATCTCGATCAACTTGATGGGTGTGGTTAAAGGCTGCAAGGCGTTCTTGCCATTGCTGGAGCGCAGTCACGGCAAGATCATCAATGTTGCTTCCATGGCCGCGCTGATGCAGGGCCCCGCCATGAGTAACTACAACGTAGCTAAGGCTGGCGTAGTAGCCCTCTCGGAAAGCTTGTTGATCGAGTTACAAGAACAGCAGGTTGGCGTGCATGTGGTTTGTCCGTCGTTTTTCCAGACCAACCTGATGGACTCCTTTCGTGGGCCGACTCCGGCAATGAAGGAGCAAGTGAGCAAATTGCTGGAAGGCTCACCGATCAGTGCCGCTGAAATTGCCGACTACATCTTTCAAGCCATCGAACGCGGCGAGTTTATGATTTTGCCTCACGAGCAAGGCCGAATGGCCTGGGCGCTGAAGCAAAAGAACCCGCAGTTGCTCTACAACGAGATGGCCAACATGGCCGGCAAAATGCGTAAAAAAGCCGCGGCCGGCTGAGTGCTCTAATCCCGGCAATTGATCAGTGCTTTGCTTAAGCTTATTTTCTGTCTGTATGGACAGAAAATAAGCGGGTGGGCTTGCTGCTCAGCGCAGCGCGGGAGTAGGGTGGCGCTCCTAGTTAAATGCCACTCGTGAGAGTCTTGTGAAAGTTGTTTCCCGCATCTTCTATCTGATCGCTTTGGTGTTGGCGGCGATCAACCTTCGCCCCGGTATAACCTCATTTGCCCCGCTGATTGAGCGTATCGCCAGCGATCTGTCGCTGAGTCGTGCTTGGGTCAGTTTGGTCACTGCATTGCCGGTGCTGTGCATGGGCTTGCTGGCGCCGCTGGCGCCGCGCCTGGCGCTGCGGTTTGGCCTGGAACGAACCATTACGGGCTGTCTTGGCCTGATTTTGCTGGCGTTGATGCTGCGGGTGGAGGGCGATCGCAGTGTCGTGCTGATCAGCAGCGCCGCCTTGCTGGGCGCCGGCATCGCGATTGCCGGGCCATTGCTGTCGGGCTTTATTCGCCAGCATTTTCATGGACATGTCGGGCGGGTGGTGGCTTGGTATTCATTAAGCATGACCATCGGTGGGGCCGCAGGCGCGGTGCTCACTGCACCGGCGGTGGTGTGGTTGGCGCACAGTTGGACGTGGGGGTTGGCTATCTGGAGTGTGCCGGCGTTGCTGGCGCTGCTGTTGTGGGCACTAATCCCGAATAGCTCGGTTGTTGTGGTTGGCGAGCCACAAGCTGGGGGACTGCCTTGGCGTGAGCCGCGGGCGTGGTTGATTACCGCTTTTTTCGCGCTGCAGGCCGGCTTGTTTTATTCGCTAGCCACCTGGCTGGTGGCGCGCTATGAGCACGCGGGTTTAAGTTTTCAGTACAGCAGTGATCTGTTCAGTCTTCTCATGCTGGTGGGCTTGCCGAGCTCGTTCTTGCTGCCGTGGATTGCCCAGCGGCGCAATAACCGCTACGAATTGCTGCTGACCTGCGGCGTTCTCACTGCCCTGTGTCTGGGCATGATTACCTTTGTTCCGTTGCTGTTTCCGCAATTGTGGGCAGTGTTGTTGGGGCTGAGCGTAAGTGGCTCTTTCGCGTTGTCGCTGGTGTTGCCGTTGTACGAGGTGGACTCGCCGCTGGCGGTGAGTCGCTGGACCTCAATGATGCTTTGTGCCGGTTACAGCCTGGCCAGTTTCACGCCGGT
>JBBKVZ010000059.1:0-7095 GCA_037968715.1 Pseudomonas sp. | reverse complement strand
GTCAGGTCAATCCCGGCAACATGGAACGGCACCAGCAACTCATGCAACGCACCGGGCTTATTGCGCATAGAAACAATTACCGAGGTTTTGTCATCGCCGGTGGGCGGCACTTCTTGGCTGCCAATAATCAAGAAGCGCGTGGAGTTATCCGGGCGGTCTTCGATCTTCTCGGCCAACTTGCTTAGGCCATACAAATTAGCTGCCATATCACCGGCGATCGCTGCCGAATTCCACTCACTTTTTACCCGTTTAGCGGCTTCAGCATTGCTCGATACGGCTACCCGCTCAACATTCGGGTAGTTGGCATCCAGCCACTTACGGCACTGCGCCAACGACTGGGCATGGGAGTAAATACGGGTAATGCGGTCGGTCTTGGTGGTTTCGCCGACCAATAAATGGTGGTGAATACGCAACTCAACTTCGCCGCAAATAACCATATCGTGCTCAAGAAAACTATCCAGAGTGTGGTTAACCGCGCCCTCGGTGGAGTTCTCAACCGGTACTACGCCAAAGTTCACCGCACCGGCGGCCACTTCGCGAAACACTTCATCAATGGCCATCATTGGCATGCTGATCACCGCGTGACCAAAGTGCTTGAGCGCCGCAGCTTGGGTAAAGGTACCCTCTGGACCTAGATAAGCGACTTTCAGCGGTTGCTCAAGCGCCAGACAAGAAGACATGATTTCGCGAAACAAGCGCGCCACTTCTTCGTTGTCTAACGGCCCCTGATTAAGCTCCATGATGTGTTTGAGCACCCAAGCCTCGCGCTCAGGACGATAGAACACGGCCTTTTCACCCGCCGGCAAAGAAGCCATCTTTACCCGTGCGACTTGTTGCGCACAGCTGGCTCGCTCACTGATCAGCTCGAGAATTTTCTCATCGAGGCCGTCAATTCGCTCGCGCAAGCCCTTGAGTTGATCAAGATCAGACATCAAGCGTGCCCCTTCTCAAACCCGTGGCCTGTCGCCCGATCGTGCGCTGCCGGATTCTGGCTGCTCATCAAGCGTGCTCCTTCTCAAACTCCGCCATGTAAGCGACCAACGCCTCAACGGCGTCCATACCCACAGCGTTATAGATAGAGGCGCGCATGCCACCTACCGAACGGTGACCCTTGAGGTTAAGCAGGCCACGCGCATCTGCACCGAGCAGAAAGGGCTTGTCTAAACGGTCATCTGCCAAACGAAACGGCACGTTCATCCACGAACGCGCGTTGTGCGCGATCGGGTTGCTGTACAGGCCGCTGTCATCGATAGATTTGTAGAGCAACTGCTGCTTGGCGCGATTCAAACGCTCCATAGCCTCGACGCCGCCCTGCTCTTTCAGCCACTCAAAGACCAGTCCAGAGAGGTACCAAGAGAAGGTAGCCGGGGTGTTGTACATCGAACCATTGTCGGCCGCGACCTTATAATTAAGCATGGTCGGACAAGCGGAGCGGGCTCGACCCAACAGGTCTTCACGCACAATGACCACTACCAAACCACTTGGGCCGATATTCTTCTGGGCACCGGCATAGATCAGACCGAACTTCGACACATCGATAGTGCGCGAGAGAATGTCGGAAGACATATCTACCACCAGCGGTACGTCGCCAAGTTCAGGCACCCAATCAAACTGCAGGCCGCCTATGGTCTCGTTGCTGGCGTAATGCAGATACGCTGCGTCTTTGCTCAGCTTCCAGTCATTTTGCCCGGGGATGGCAAAGTAATCGTAAGGCTTGGCGCTGGCGGCGACATTGACGTTACCGAAACGTGCGGCTTCTTCGATGGCTTTTTTCGACCAGATGCCGGTATCGACATAGTCAGCTACGCCATCTTCAGGCAGCAAATTCAGCGGGATTTCGGCAAATTGCTGGCTGGCACCACCCTGCAGAAATAACACTTTGTAGTTGGACGGAATAACCAGCAGATCGCGCAGATCCTGCTCGGCCTTCTCGGCAATCGCCACATAGTCATCACTGCGATGGCTCATTTCCATCACAGACAGACCCTTGCCTTGCCAATCGAGCAGATCGGCTTGGGCGCGCAACAATACGGCTTCAGGAAGCGCGGCCGGGCCGGCGCAGAAGTTATGGGCTCGTTTGCTCACATCAACTCTCACTTGCTTGTAATCTGGGGCGGGCGAGCAACGCACAGCACTACTCGCCGATCTAGCCTGGCTCGGACCGAGGCTCGCCTCGGTCCGCCCTGCAGTTATTACTCTTCGCTGGTCACTTCGTCGCTGCTGTCGTCGGCAACATCAAGCGCCTCGCCATCTTGATCGCCGGCATCAAGCGCATCCAGTTCAGTCGCCTCAGCGCCCTCACCTTCCAGCTCTTCGCCTTCGATATCCGACAGCTCTTGCACACGTTCAAGACCCACCAACGTCTCATCGCTAGCCAGTTTGATCAGGGTTACGCCCTGAGTGTTACGGCCTAACGAGGAAACCCCAGCAACGCGAGTACGCACCAGCGTGCCCTGATCGGAGATCAGCATGATCTCTTCACCCTCAAGCACTTGTACGGCGCCAACCAGTTTGCCATTGCGGTCATTGCTAACCATGGCAATCACGCCCTGACCACCGCGCCCGCGACGCGGGAAGTCGGCCATGGCGGTACGCTTGCCATAACCACGTGCAGAGGCCGTGAGAATTTGCGCGTCCGCCTCGGGAATCAGCATCGAGATAATGTGCTGGCCTTCTGGCAAGCGCATACCGCGCACACCGCGAGCGGTACGGCCCATAGTGCGCACTTTGCTTTCTTGGAAGCGAATCACTTTGCCGCCATCGGAGAACATCATCACTTCACGGGCACCGTCTGTTACGGCGGCGGCGATTAGCGTGTCACCTTCGTCCAGCTTCAAAGCGATCAAGCCGACACTGCGTGGACGGCTGAATTGCACCAGCGGGGTCTTTTTCACGGTGCCATTGGCGGTGGCCATGAAGATATAAGCGCCGGTAGGTTCATCTTGGCCTTCAGCAGCCTCAGCACCTTCGCCATCTTCATCTTCGGCCAGATCTACAGTTTCGTCCTGTTCGACCAGCACACCTTCAATGTCGTCGGCGTCATCGTCTTCCGGTGCCTGCAGACGCAAGGCTTCGAGATCAACCTGCAGCATCGCAGTGATGCTCTCGCCCTCGCTGAGCGGCAACAGGTTAACCAACGGACGACCGCGAGCAGCCCGTGAAGCCTCAGGAATCTCGTAGGTTTTCAGCCAGTACACCTTGCCTTTGCTGGAGAACAGCAACAGCGTGGCGTGGCTGTTCGCCACCAACAAATGCTCGATATAGTCTTCATCTTTAACGCCCGTCGCCGACTTGCCTTTGCCGCCCCGACGCTGCGCCTGATAGGCCATCAGCGGTTGCGACTTGGCATAGCCACCGTGAGAGATGGTCACTACCCGCTCTTCTTCGGTAATCAAATCAGCCAAGGTCAGGTCAAGACGGGTGTCGAGAATCTCGGTACGCCGCTTGTCACCAAACTCAGCTTTGACGCCTTCCAACTCTTCACGAATCACTTCCATCAAGCGCGTAGCGCTGGTCAGGATGCGAATCAGCTCGCCGATTTGCACGAGAATTTCTTGGTATTCAGCCAGTAGCTTCTCGTGCTCAAGACCAGTCAAACGGTGCAGGCGCAACTCAAGAATGGCTTGCGCCTGTTCCGGGGAAAGGAAGTACTTACCGTCACGCAAACCATACTGCGCATCTAGGGATTCCGGCCGGCAGGAGTCAGCGCCTGCGCGCTCAACCATGGCCTGTACCGCCGAAGACTCCCAACCCATGGCGATCAAGGCTTCTTTAGCCTCAGCCGGGCTTGGCGAGGCCTTGATCAGAGCAATAACCGGATCGATGTTGGACAGCGCAACTGCCTGACCTTCAAGGATGTGTCCACGCTCACGGGCTTTACGCAGCAGGTACACGGTACGTCGAGTAACCACTTCACGGCGGTGCAGGACGAACGCTTCAAGCAGGTCTTTGAGGTTGAGAATCTTCGGCTGGCCGTCAATCAAGGCCACCACGTTGATACCAAACACGCTCTGCAACTGGGTTTGGGCGTAGAGGTTATTCAGCACCACCTCGGCCACTTCACCACGGCGCAGCTCAATTACCACACGCATACCGTCTTTATCAGACTCGTCGCGTAACTCGCTGATGCCTTCGAGCTTTTTCTCTTTAACCAGATCGGCGATCTTCTCGATCAAGCGGGCTTTGTTCAGCTGGTACGGCAGCTCAGTAATAATGATCTGCTGGCGACCACCGACCTTATCGATGTCTTCGATGGTGGCACGGGCGCGAATTTGAATGCGCCCACGACCGGTACGATAGGCTTCGATGATGCCGGCGCGACCGTTAATGATTGCCGCTGTCGGGAAATCCGGGCCAGGGATGTAGTGCATCAACTCATCGATGGTCAGCTCTGGGTTATCGATCAGCGCCAAGCAGCCGTCGATCACTTCGCCCAAGTTATGCGGCGGAATGTTGGTCGCCATACCCACGGCAATACCACTGGAACCATTTACCAGCAGATTGGGGATTTTGGTCGGCATAACCGCAGGAATCTGTTCAGTACCGTCATAGTTCGGCACCCAATCAACAGTTTCTTTGTCCAGATCGGCCAGTAGCTCGTGGGCCAGCTTGGTCATGCGCACTTCGGTGTAACGCATGGCAGCGGCATTATCGCCGTCGACCGAACCGAAGTTACCCTGACCGTCTACCAGCAGGTAGCGCAGGGAAAAAGGCTGAGCCATACGAACGATGGTGTCGTACACAGCCGTATCACCGTGCGGGTGATACTTACCGATAACGTCACCGACAACCCGCGCCGACTTTTTGTACGCCTTATTCCAGTCGTTACCCAGCTCACTCATCGCGAACAGCACGCGCCGGTGCACTGGCTTCAAGCCATCACGGGCATCAGGTAACGCACGACCGACGATCACGCTCATCGCGTAGTCGAGATACGACTGTTTCAGCTCGTCTTCGATATTGACCGGTACAATTTCTTTGGCCAGTTCGCCCATGAGAAGCCTGGTTCCTTATTCTGGTAAAACTCCGCGCATTCCGCGTGGAATATGACGAGGTGCGCCGTTGCCGCAATTGCCGCTAACGACCCACGAAAAATCAACAAGTTAAGCCAATAATCTGTGCACTTCAGTGGCCCGCTAGGGCCTGCCTAATAGCCGGCCGAGCTTACCATAAACACCACACGGCAACCTACCCCAGCAAGGCCGCCTCAGTGCAGGCGCTTGCGGCACATCAATGCAGTCATTTTTGCCGCAGTCGGACGCTCAACCACACCCCTCTCGGTAATCAGGTAGTCAATGAGGTCGGCGGGGGTGACATCGAACACCGGGTTAATCGCCTCAACATCAGCCGCCACGCGTTCGCCAGCTAGCTCGAGCAACTCGCTGCCGGCGCGTTCCTCTATGGGAATTTCATCGCCACTGGCCAGCGCCATATCAATGGTTGAAGTTGGCGCGACCACCATAAAACGCACACCGTGATGCATGGCATTCACCGCCAACTGATAGGTGCCAATCTTATTGGCCACATCGCCATTGGCGGCAATACGGTCAGCGCCGACGATGACCCAGGTGATGCCCTTGGTCTTCATTAGGTACGCCGCCGCAGAGTCGACATTCAACGTTACCGGCACGCCATCGCCCGACAACTCCCATGCGGTCAAGCGCGCACCTTGCAGCCAAGGCCGCGTTTCATCGACATACACGCGCTCAATCAAGCCCTCAATGTACGCCGCGCGAATCACCCCCAAGGCCGTACCGAAGCCGCCGGTGGCCAGCGCTCCCGCGTTGCAATGGGTCAGTACCGGCTGCTCACTGCCTTGATGCTGACGAATCAGCGCAACGCCAAACTCAGCCATCAACAGATTGGCCTCGCGATCACTGTCATGGATAGCCAATGCAGCCAACTCCATTGCCCGCACCGGCTCAGCACCCGCAGGCAAACGCTGTAAGCATTCACGCATTTTATTCAGCGCCCAGAATAAATTTACCGCTGTGGGGCGAGAGTCGGCCAGTAGCTTGAAATCTTCCTCCAGCGCTAGCTGCCAGTCGCCACCCGCCGCCAATCGCGCTTTAACCCCGACCACCAACGCATAGGCCGCAGTAATACCAATGGCCGGCGCACCGCGCACCACCATCAGCCGAATCGCCTCAGCTATAGCGGCGACCGAGTCGTAGGCCAGCCAGGTTTCTTCATGCGGTAGCAAGCGCTGATCGAGCAAATGCAGCGCGCCATCGTGCCACTCAATTGCTTTAACCGTCTCTGCCGCTAGCAATCGATCACGCATGACTCACCTCGTACCACAAACAAAAGCCGCGGATTATAGCGAGCCGCCACTCTGGGCGCTCGGGTATACTGCCTAACACCCGCATCTATGCTAAGAACGCCGATCATGCCTGACCAAAACGCCCCGCTCGACCTGCTCTTACTGCCAACTTGGCTAGTCCCAGTCGAGCCCGCCGGGGTGGTGCTAAAAGATCACGCGCTAGGCATTCGTGCCGGGCGTATCGTGCTCATAGCTCCGCGTGCCAGCGCACTGAAACATGCTGCGCTGGAAGTTCGCGAACTGCCCGACATGCTGCTTTGTCCGGGCCTAATTAACGCCCACGGCCACGCAGCCATGAGCCTGTTTCGCGGCATGGCCGACGACATCCCGCTGATGCAATGGCTGGAAAAACGTATTTGGCCGGCAGAAGCCCGCTGGGTCGATGAAGCCTTTGTGCGTGACGGCACCGAGCTGGCCATTGCCGAGCAACTGAAGAGCGGCATCACCTGTTTTGCGGATATGTATTTCTTCCCAGAAGTAGCCAGCGAAGTGCTTCATACCAGCGGCATGCGCGGGCAAATCAGCATCCCGGTTCTAGATTTCCCGATTCCCGGCGCCCGCGACAGCGAAGAGTCGCTGCACAAGGGCCTGCACCTACTCAGCGACCTTAAGCAGCATCCGCGCATAAAAGTCGCCTTTGGCCCGCACGCGCCGTACACCGTTAGCGACGACAAGCTGGAAACCATCCGCATGCTCAGTGAGGAGCTGGATGCCGGCATTCATATGCACGTGCACGAAACCGCTTTTGAAGTGCAACAGAGCTTGGAACAGTA
>JBBKVZ010000058.1:0-2851 GCA_037968715.1 Pseudomonas sp. | reverse complement strand
TGTTAATAAGGGCAGCTTTACGCTCAGGTGAATAGCTCGACATTACAGCTCTCTTTGACGCCCCCGATCTATCGTTTTGATAAATCAACTGAGGCGACAACTAGCCTGACACCGGGGGAGCAGGCCGAACTGAGCATCGCCGAGCCTTGTTGGGGATGCAGTTGCACGACTAATTGCCCGGCGTCATTGGCCTGCAAACGAGCACGCAAATATTGCCGGCGCGGCCGCGCCTTGGGCCAGCTAAAGCCTGCGGTCAGCTGTAAGCCTTGCGGCATAACCAGCGCCCGGCCCTGCGCTTTGAGTAAAAATGGCCGTGCCACAATTAACGCGGTAATCAGCGCTGCCGCCGGATTACCCGGCAGGCCCACCCACGGCTTGCCGCCCACTTCACCAAACGCCAAGGGCTTGCCCGGTTGAATGGCCAAGCGCCACAGGTGCAATTGGCCGAGTTCACGAATGGCCTGCTTGAGGTGGTCTTCTTCACCCACCGAAACACCCCCGGAGGTCAGCAGCATGTCCCACTCCGACGCTGCCAAACTCAAGGCATCGCGGCTGGCGGCGAGGTCATCGGCCATCACTTCGTAGTCATGCACCTCCATGCCGAGGCTGCGCAGCACGGCACCGAGGCTGAAGCGATTGGCGTTGTAAATTTGCCCCGGTGCCAGCGTTTGCCCCGGCTCGCGCAACTCATCGCCACTGCTCAGCAAGCCCACGCGCAAGCGCCGATACACCGGCACTTGGGCCATACCGATACTGGCCAACAAGCCGATTTCTTGTGGGCGTAAACGCTGCCCGGCGTCGAGCAACAAGGCACCGCTGCGCAGCTCCTCGCCTTGGCCGCGCACATGACTAGCGGCTTTTACCGCAGGCAACCACACCCCAGCACCTTCGGCGCGGCAATCTTCTTGCGCCACTACACTGTCGGCACCGACGGGCAAGGGCGCGCCGGTAAAAATGCGCACCGCATGGCCAGCCAACAAGCGCGCTTGTCCAGTGTCGCCGGCAGCAATCCGCCCGGACAGAGGCAAAAATCCGCCCTCAATTGGCAAGTCGGCGGCGCACAACGCGTAACCGTCCATGGCGCTATTGTCCCAGGCCGGCACATCGCTGGGGGCGAGCACCGCCTGCGCCAGCACGCGACCCAAGGCATCCTGCAGCGGCACTGACTCGACTTTCGGCGGCGCCGGCGCGCGGCTCAACAGGTGTTCGATAACCGCATCGACCGGATGCAAATCGTGGCTGTCGCAGCCACAGCCACTCATGAGCGCGACTCACAAATGGGCACGGCACGCGGCGCCAAGGCTTTCAGGTGCGGGACAAAGTTACACGGCCGGGTACGGCTATCCAGTTGCTCGCCAAGGATCTTCTGCCAGCCGGTGCGACATGCATTCGGCGAACCCGGCAAACAGCAAATCAAAGTGCTATTGGCAAAGCCAGCCAGCGCCCGTGACTGCAAACTGGAGGTGCCGATTTCCAGCACCGAGACTTGACGAAACAACTCGCCAAAACCCTCAACGTGTTTATCCAGCAAGGGCACCACCGCCTGCGGAGTGTTGTCGCGGGCGGTAAAGCCGGTGCCGCCGGTGACCAGCACCACCTGCACCAGCGGGTCGATGATCCACTGCGAAAGCTGGGCGCGAATCCGGTAAATATCGTCGATCACTATCGCCCGCGCCGCCAGTGCGTGGCCGGCCTCCTCTAGGTGGTTGATCAAGGTTTGGCCGGAACTGTCGGTTTCTATCGTGCGGGTATCGCTGACGGTCAGTACGGCGATACGCAGCGCCTGAAAGTTACTCTGGGCAAGGTGAGACATGCGCGAATCCTCAGCTGGAAAATTCCCCACAGCCTGCACCCATGCCATCGGCCGTACCTATTCCCCAATAGAGGTAGCCACCGGGTTACTAAGGTTTCTCACTCCAGCCCACAGCTAGCCGGCGTAACTGCACGCCGCTGGGACGCATCGAACGCATCGAACGTAACGGTCGTATCGGTCGTAGGTCGTATCGGTCGTAGGTCGGACTCAGGAGCGCAGCGAACAGTCCGACAGCGCCCAGCACATAAATGCCCATCGCAAGACCCATGCCGTACTGCCTGCGGCGAGTACAGCCTACGTCCACGTTCAGCCACCCGACCGTTACCAGAGCCCTTAACTGCACGCCGCTCGAACGCATCGAACGTATCGGTCCTAGGTCGGAGGTCGGACGGAGGTCGGACTCAGGAGCGTAGCGAACAGTCCGACAGCGCCTAGCACATAAATGCCCACCGCAGACCCATGCCGTACTGCCTGCGGCGAGTACAGCCTACGTCCACGTCCAGCGACCCGACCGTTGCCAGAGCTCTTAACCGCCGGTAACGGTGGGGAAAAACGCCACTTCATCACCATCACACAACGGCTCGCTGAGGCTGCACAGCGCTTGATTACGCGCACACATCAGGTTCTGCTCAGCCAACACCTGCCACACCCCGTCGCGAGCGAGTAGGTGTTGGCGCAGGTGCCCTAGGCTGGCCAAGTCGGCCTGCCACTCCAACTGCTCGCCGTCCAAGCCCAGGACTTCCCGGTAGCGGGCAAAATATTGCAGGCTAAGCATGCCCAGCACCTGCAGGTTCAACCGCCAGATAGTGACCGCTTTTGCCACCAAGTTTTTCCAGCAACCGCACCTGGTCGATCTGCATGCCGCGATCAACCGCCTTGCACATGTCGTAAATAGTCAGCGCGGCAACGCTGGCGGCGGTTAGCGCCTCCATCTCCACGCCGGTTTGCCCGCTCACTTTGCAGGTGGCGGTAATGCGCACCGCGTCCAGCCCTTCGGCTTGCAACTCGACCTTGACGCTGCTCAGCATCAGCGGATGG
>JBBKVZ010000057.1:0-5669 GCA_037968715.1 Pseudomonas sp. | reverse complement strand
TACAACGACTTCATCCAGTTCAAGGGCGAAGCAGGCGCTAAAGAAGCCGGCAAATGGCGCTTGGAAGGCAAGGAATACATCGTCAAAGACGGCGACGTGATGCATTTCCGCTTTAACGTCTAAGTAACACGCCGAACTCCGGCGAACACTGCAAGACACTAACCCCCGTACTCACCTTGTGAGACGGGGGTTATTTTTTGGCTGAAAAAAGCACTTGGCGCTGGAATGGCTATGCTCTGAATTCGCGCATTGAAACGCCCTTATAAAGCTGAAATTATTTTATATTTTTGACAGAGCTGCGAGCCGCCCATGCACAATCCTGCGCTAGATTTGATAAGACGCTGTACAGCTCCATTGCATGCAAAGCTTGATAAAGCATCCTCACTGACGAAAATTGCCAACCCCGATTGCTCGCTGACCGAATACCAACAGGCTATGTACGGCCTTGCCCTAACCTATCAACAGATAGACACCGCCCTCTTGGCAGCCGCGGCGCATTGTCCTGTCGAGCTACCTACTTATGAAAGCAGAATGCCGTATCTGCTAGAAGACTTGCGGCACCTAGGCATTCCCGCACCGGAGGTTGCAGGATCGTTACTATCGCCACCCTCAAGCGCTGCCAGCTACCTGGGTATGCGCTATGTAATTGAAGGATCCAACCTCGGCGCGAAGGTTATTGCTAGCAACCTATCACGCGCAAAGATTAGCTCGCAGATCAACCATGCTAACCGTTTCTGGTCTGGCACAAATCCTTGGCACAACTGCTGGCCGATCATGCTCAAACAGCTGGCAGCTTTGCAGTCGCGCTCAGAAACTGCTCAAGCGGCGCGGGCCGCACGCCGCACATTTCGTCACTTCACAAACTGTCTATTGGTAAAGCAGGGGTAAGTACGATGTCTAAAGTTGCGCCATTTGGCGACTGCAATAAGGCTCAACTGCAAAAGACTGGCTCGATCCAGCGACACGGCGCTTTGATCGGGGTTGATGTAAACAGCCAGCTAATCTGCGCCTGCTCAGAAAATATCAGCGAATTATTGGGCCAGCCAACCGACGCACTCCTTGGGCAATCAGCTGTTCAAGTGTTTGGTGAAACTTGGGCATCGCTCGCCCGTCTCGCTAGCCAAGAAGGCCAGCATCAGGTGGGGCAAATCACCTCCCCTGAAGGCCAGCCCATAACAGTCACAGGGCATCGCAAGGATGATTATCTACTTCTGGAAATGGAGCACGGCACTGCGCTGCAACCCTATTGGTGGAGTCATTCAGCCCGCTGCAGTTTTGTCGACGCGCTGGCGGCAGCAAGAACAGTCGAGCAGTGTATTGAGCTATTAGTCGCCGCTGTAGCCAAACACGCAAAGCTCGACCGAGTGATGTGTTATCGCTTCCTACCGGGCTGGCATGGCGAAGTTATCCACGAAGCCTGCCGCCCTGGAGTCGATGGCTTTCTGGGCTTGCGCTTCCCCGCCAGCGATGTACCCGCCAATGTGCGTCAGCTTTATATCCTCAACTGGCATCGGATGATTGCCGATGTCGACGCCAAGAGTGCTCCTTTGGTGTATTTGGCGAGTGACTCAGCACCTATTGACATGACGTATTCAGTACTTCGGGCGGTTCATCCCGTACATATTCAGTACCTGCACAATATGGGCGTACAAGCTTCGCTTAGCCTCTCTCTGGTGGTCAATGGTCGGTTGTGGGGATTAGTCGCCTGTCACCACATGACCCATTTGACGCTGGGCATCCATGAGCGCTTAGCACTGGAAGAAATTGCCAAATTGGTCTGTTTGCATTTAAAGAATCTGCTCGGCTTGATCGATCAGCACAGACAGAGTGCGCTACGCGAAAAACTGTCGCTAGTGCGCGGCGCGCTGCAAGCCACAGGCGAGAGTCCGGGCAGCGGGATGGCGCTCAACCTTGGTAAGTTTCGTGACCTGTTTCAGGCCAACGGGGCCTGGTTAAGTTTTGAAGGTAAAGATCATTTTGCCGGCATCACCCTGGATGCGCAGGCTCTAGCTCCGCTGCGTGACTGGCTCGATCTGCTTTCAAAGGAACGAGTTGGGCAATACCACCAACTCCCCGAAACACTTGGCAGGCACCCGGCCATTGTGCGCAACGCCAGCGGCCTGCTCTTCATTCCCCTTAGCCCATCAGACCACTTGGTGCTGCTGCGTCAAGAGCTCGTGCATGTGGTCAGCTGGGCTGGGCAACCCGCCGAAACAGAGGACAACGAAAGGCCCACGCTTTCCCCGCGCAATTCTTTCGCAACTTGGGCGCAAGAGGTTCGTAAAAGCGCAGAGCCTTGGCATGACAGCCAGATTTCCTGCGCCGAAACGCTCCGCCAAGAACTGGTCGACTACATCAACGTGGCCCGGCTCGAACAGATTGCGCTGCATGATTCGCTTACCGGTCTGGCCAACCGTCTGCAGTTCGAAAAGCGCTTACAACAAGAAGTCCGCCAAACGTTTCTGCGTACCAGTCAATTTGCCGTGCACATGATCGATCTCGACAAGTTCAAACCAGTCAACGACACCCTAGGCCATGCTGCTGGAGATGCCTTGCTCAAGGCCGTGTCGCAACGGCTTATGCAATTGGTGCGCACGCAAGACACAGTGGCACGCTTGGGCGGGGATGAGTTCGCGGTTATTCAAGCTGCAGTGGCCAACAAGCAAGCGGCTAGCCTGATGGCGGATCGCATTGTTTGCGAAATAGCCAAACCCTATGAAATTCTTGGCCATAAGGTAGCCATCGGCGCCAGTGTCGGTGTGGCCATATTCCCAGCGGACTCGTCGGACGAGAGTGAGTTGCTAAAAAAAGCGGATATGGCGCTATACGCGGTGAAGAAAACTGGCCGCAATGCCTTCTCACTATTTACCCCCGCTATGCTCGGCAGCGATGAACAAAATATTGATTCCAGCGCCCTGCTAGCGGCGCTCGCAGAAGATCAGCTGGAGTTGTTTTACCAACCCATAGTCGATGCCCGTAGCGGAGAGTTACGCGGACTGGAAAGCTTCGTACGCTGGAACCACCCGCAGAATGGCTTGCTTTCGGCAGAGCAGTTCATGCCGATGGTCGAAAAGCTTCATCTAGGTCCAACCCTGGGTGAATGGGTTCTCAATGCGGTCTTTATCCAACACATAAAATGGCTTGGCATGGCACTGCCCTCAGTGCCCATTTCGGTAAATATCAACGCAGCACAATTCACCTCACAAGATCTGCTCGGGCAAATCAGCGAGCTAGCACAGCAATACGACATCGGCTGGGAATGGCTGCGCCTCGATATCAAGGAGGACGCCGTGTTGCGCGATGTCAATCAAGCGACTCGCAAGCTCACCGCATTGCGTAACGGCGGTGTTGCAGCACAATTGGACAACTTCGGCAA
Organism: Pseudomonas sp.; assembly: GCA_037968715.1. Lineage (GTDB taxonomy): Bacteria > Pseudomonadota > Gammaproteobacteria > Pseudomonadales > Pseudomonadaceae > Aquipseudomonas. The sequence goes on along the minus strand of JBBKVZ010000057.1, from coordinate 2,293 downwards.
AGGCTTCGTCTCGCTTGGCTTTACGACGCACCTGCCCTTTATCGGTATTAAGTTTGACGCTTCGTCCCTGCCTATCGCCGACGATCCTAAAATCAGCATGGCGGTGCTCAGCGTCGTCAAAGGTATTGCCCATGTCATGAATGCGAAACTGACCATTACCCGTATAGAAACGCAAGAAGATGCCCAATGGATGCGCAATCAGAATATTGAACTGCTGCAGGGCTACGCACTGGGTAAGCCGGTCAATGCAGCACAAGCGGCACAATTACTTGCCACGCCGGCGCCGAGCTAGTCAGCGTCTTTGCTTAACACCCTGAGTTAATGGATAGGCTCACCAGCAATTCAAGGTGTTAAGGCAAGCAAGTAATAACGCAGCGAAACAGGCAAGCAACTCACATTACCCGCGCTCATTCAACTCGCGAACTGAGAACTGATAAGTTTCCGAGGCGAGTAGGCATTTACCTATGTAACGGTTTGATCGTTTCAATCTGCATCGTTTGCTGGATGGCTCACGACGCTCTTGCGCTCACTCTTCTTTGTGCCGAATGTTGGCGGCACAAGCACAGCGTCATGCAACAACTTGCGCCACACCACACAACTTGACCCGGCGCCTGTAGACCTGAGAATATACTGTATATCCAAACAGCTTATATTCAGGAGATCCGTTATGGCCACCGCCAAATCCGCTGCTGCAAAATTGCCCAGTTCCTATGAGCTGTTGGCCATGCGCGTACAAAAAATCATTAACTCCACCAGCGCGCAAAAATCCAAAGCGGCGCTGCTTTGCAAAGCCGCTGAAGAATCTGACGATGACTGGGCGCAGTTGCTCGGCGAAATTGCTGAGACCGATAATGTCACCCTCGCCCACCGCGACGATGGCGCGGTGCAACTGTTCTGGGTGGTGCCCAGCGACGACTAACCAGCGTCCAAACCTCCTGCTAGGACCCGCGGCAGCAAGCCAAGCCCAGGTCCAAGCAAGTAACTTCAAGCAACAAAGAGCGCGCACCAGCAGTAGCGTCATCGCCAAGGACAGGTAAGCTATAGCGATATTTTTGGGAGCCTTAGCGATGACCAGCATGACCTTAATTTACTTGCTCGCCGGCCTAGTGTTACTGGTCGCGGGCGCCGAAGTGCTGGTGCGCGGCGCGGCTAAATTGGCCGCGCATTTTGGTATTCCGCCACTAGTCATCGGCCTCACCGTGGTGGCCTTCGGTACCAGCGCGCCAGAAACCGCGGTCAGCGTGCAAGCGGCCTTTAACGGCAGCGGCGACTTGGCCATCGGCAATGTAATCGGCAGCAACATCGCCAACGTTTTGCTGATCCTCGGCATCACCGCGTTGATCGCACCACTGGTGGTGTCACGCCAACTGATCCGTTTGGATGTACCGATCATGATCGGCGCCAGCTTAGTCACCTATGCCCTCGCCTACGACGGCAGCCTCAGTCGCATCGACGGTGCCTTGCTGTTCAGTGCGGTAATTGCCTACAGCGCATTTTTAGTTATCAGCAGCCTCAAGAATAAAACCCCGGCAAATGATGAGTTCAGCGCCGAGTACGGGCCGCAAACTTCCGCCAAACCTTACGCCACACTGCGTAACGTGGCCTTGATCGTCGCGGGTCTGGTGCTTTTAGTCAGCGGCTCACACTTCTTGGTGCAAGGCGCCGTCAGCCTCGCCCGTGCCCTCGGGCTCTCGGAGTTGGTAATCGGCCTTACCGTAATAGCCATCGGCACTTCACTGCCTGAACTGGCAACCTCGGTAATGGCCGCCCTTAAAGGCGAGCGCGACATCGCCGTGGGCAATATCGTTGGTAGCAATATTTTCAACCTGCTGTGTGTGCTGGGTTTGGCGGCACTGGTGGCGCCAAGTAGTATTCCCGTGGCTGCCAACGCCCTGAGCTTCGACTTCTTGGTAATGATCGCGGTGGCCATCGCCTGCCTGCCGATTTTCTTCAATGGCTACACCGTTAACCGCTGGGAAGGCGGTTTGTTCGTGGCCTACTACGCCCTGTATACCGGCTACCTGATCCTGCACAGCAACAACGCCCCATGGTTAGGCGCGATGCAGCAGGCCATGACGATGTTCGTACTGCCGCTCACTGCCGTCACCCTAATGGTTATTGCTAGCCGCGCGTGGCAACGACAAAACCACTAGAGAATGAGCCAGATGAGCACAGAACAACCCAGCGGCGTGGACATGCGTCGGCAAGTCATGGGCGATGCATTCGTCGACCGCGCCCTGAGCAACGCCACGCAATTCAGCCAACCGCTGCAAGACTTCGTCAATGAGCATGC
>JBBKVZ010000056.1:0-2617 GCA_037968715.1 Pseudomonas sp. | reverse complement strand
GAGTAGTAAGTGTTGGTCAGTGGGGTTGCCGGCGCCGGCGTCAGTGTTTGCAGGGCGATTAGTAAATGCCGAAGCTCCCAGTTGCGCGGGTCCCATGTGGGGAAAAAGGCCATGATCTTGGCACCATTGGCTTGGGCGGCAAAGTTCTGTCGATACTGAGCCACATCGCGGACGAAAAAGCTCGGGTGGTTGAACATCACAAAATCTTGCTCGGTGCCTGCACCCATTAGCTTGGCCCCCGGCACGTCAAGAAGTTTTAAACCCATGCCTCGTGCGTCGCGTATCCGATCAAACTGTGGGTAGGCATTGCCGTTGGATAAGCGCATCCAAGCTTGCCAGGTTTTCCCCGGCTGACTGAATACGCCATAGCGCAAATTGTCGGGCAGTTCGCTGGCCACGCTGACCTGTGCTTTAAGGCAACCATGTGCCTTGGCGTGCGCGTCACGCAGTACGCGGGTGTCACTGCGGTGTTGCTCCACTACGCGGATGGCATCTTCAATGATGGCTTGGCTATCGGCCGCTTCGGTTGCTGGAATCTGCTCTTCGCGGCTAACTGGGCCGCTGAACTTGATGCGGTAATAGCCGTAGCCAATCGCCCAACCCAGCAGGCTGCTGATGAGCAGTAACAATAATAAGCGGCCAAGTTGACGGCCAATCCATAACCAGCAAGTACTGAGCATTGCGTTCATCCTTGGAGTGCACGCGCCGGAACTGTGGCGCGTTGTCGGGGTTATTGAGGGCAGTACGGGCCGGCGTTCCATACGCGCGGCTCAATACTGCTGAGCTGGCGCTCCATGCTGCTATCGCCGAGTACCTTTAAATATTCGATCAGGTCTAGGCGCTCATCCGGCTGCAGAGCGCGACCAATAACGCCGTCTTTGCGGCAGCCATCGCGAAACTCATGACCGAGATTGCTGTTGCCGGTGATGGTTGTGTCGAGCAAAAAGCCACCCGGGTATGGGCTGCTGACAAAGCCTGCGTGTTGCGGGTCGTATTCAAAATTACCCACCCAAAATGCGCGTGAGCGTTCGGCTACCGGCGACAGCAGTTGGAACAGGTTGGCTACCGAGCCGTTATGCAAGAACGGTGGCGTGGCCCAGATACCGTGCAGCGGACGGGCCTTGTAGCCGCGTTTTTCTTGCACGCCGATGCTCAGGCCATAACCGTTCATACGCGCCTGTTCGGCGGCGCCGATGCCAGCATCTTTATAGGCGCGCTGCTCAACGTAGGCGGTGATATACGCCAGGCCCTTGGCGCTGGAGATACTGGCGAAGTCAACGTCAGCCAGTTCGTTGCCGATCAGCTTAACGTTGAGTTTGCCCAGCTCAGTTTTGCTCCAGTTAAGTTTGCGCAAGTCGAAACGGTGGTCGGCGATGTTATTGGCGGCAGTTGGGTCGGTGCCAATTTCGCGGGTGGGTAGCACGCGCAGGTGCCATTCCGGATCGCGAGTGGGAGCTAGTCGCAGCATCGGTGGGGTAACGTTGATCGCGTGGCAATAGGCGCAGTTCTCCGTGAACAGTGCCCGTCCTTGACTGGCTCGTTGCAGGTCGATTTTACCCAGCACAGCTTCTGGCCAGCGCGGTGGCTGGAGCTGGCGCAAAGTGGTTTCCAGCGTGTCGAGATCGCGCAGGCGAACTCCTGAGCTGTAACGTTCAGCTGCGCTGAATGCTTCGCCGTTTTTTTGCAGTAATTGCAGCGGTGCGCCAACGCCCAAGGCTTCGCCAATATTGCGCGCCATCGGCTGCATGGCGGAGGCGTTCCACTGCACCCAATCAAACTTCCAGATGTCCCATAGGTGCGGGTAGCTCACCGGAGCGTTGGCGACGTGATAATTGCTTGGGTCGAGTACATCGCCAAACACGCTGTTGGCGATCCGGCCAAATGCGTCAGTGCGGCCAAAGCCTTCTTCGGTGGGGTATAAGCCGCGCCGCGTGTCGTTCCAAGCTTGGCCGAGCATGCGATCGAGCACCACTTTGAATTGATTGCGTAGCTCACTGCGCCCGTTGGGGTATTGCGCGCCGAGTACGCTTTTGGCGAAGCGTTTGAATTTTAAAGGGTTGTAATAGGTGAACGCCATGCTCATACCCAGAGCCTGACCGAAACTGCCGCCGCGCAACGTGCGCAACGTGGGCACCGAGGAGGCTAATGAATGCAGAGCTCGCCGCCGTCACTCCGCACGGCGTGACCTTGATAGCGCAGCTCTCCGGTGTGGCAGGCCGCGCAGCTGATATCAAGGTACTGCACGGCGGTTTCCGCATCGCTGTGGTGGGTAAAACCGACGGGTAAATTGCCTGGGTTGCTGGCGCTGGTTTGTTGCGCCGGGTCGATCAAAAAGCCGAAGCGGGCGAGGTACTCGGGGCGGGCAAACTTGGCGGTTGAAAATGGTAACTCTAGAGCGGTAAACCAGGCGTACTGCAGGCCTTTTACTTGGGCACCTTGTGGCGTGTAGTAATAGCTCTGCCGCGCCTCGGGGCTCCATTTAGGCTTAGTCTGGCCGCGCCTGTCAGTGGGCTAGGTGTTCGGCAGCCATTGGCCGATAACGTCCAGCGCCTGTTGACGTCGCAAAGGCCATTCACCCTGCAGTTCTTGGTACTTTTGTTGGTGCAACTCCAGCCAG
>JBBKVZ010000055.1:0-19983 GCA_037968715.1 Pseudomonas sp. | reverse complement strand
CCAATTGCGGGCCCATCATGGCGATGTACATCCAGCTAATCGGCAGGATGCTCGCACTGCCCCACGGCGCGGCGCTGACGGCACCGTTGCCAACGTTCGGGCCGTCGATTTTCACAACTGGGTGATCCGCTACGAACGGCGCCAAGTGCGCCCGCACACCGATCGGACCCATGCCTGGACCACCGCCGCCGTGCGGGATGCAGAAGGTTTTGTGCAGGTTCATGTGCGACACGTCGGCGCCGATATCGGCCGGACGAGTCAGACCCACTTGGGCGTTGAGGTTGGCGCCGTCCATGTACACCTGACCGCCGTGGGCGTGGATGACCTCGCAGATTTCGCGAATGCCTTCCTCGTACACACCGTGGGTCGATGGGTACGTGGCCATCAAGCAGGACAACTGCTCGCCAGCCTCGGCGGCTTTGTTCTTCAGGTCATCCAGATCGACGTTGCCCTGAGCATCACACTCGACGATCTGTACGCGCATGCTGGCCATCTGTGCCGAGGCTGGGTTAGTGCCGTGGGCCGAGGCCGGAATCAGGCAGATATTGCGGTGCGCATCGCCACGGCTCTCGTGGTATTTGCGGATCGCCAACAGGCCGGCGTATTCGCCTTGGGCGCCCGAATTGGGCTGCATGCAAATGGCGTCGAAACCGGTGATGGCGCGCAGCCAAGCGTCCAGCTCGTCGATCATCAACTTGTAGCCTTCGGCCTGCTCCAGCGGCACGAACGGATGCAGGTTGGCGAACTCCGGCCAGGTGATGGGGATCATCTCGCTGGTGGCATTCAGCTTCATGGTGCAAGAGCCGAGCGGAATCATCGACTGGTTCAGCGCCAGGTCTTTGATCTCCAGCTGCTTCAAGTAACGCAGCATTTCGGTTTCGCTGTGGTGGGTGTTGAACACCGGGTGAGTCAGGTAGGCCGACGTACGCAGCAGTGCCGCCGGGATACCCGAGGCAACGTCAGTAGCGTCCAATGCAGCCACGTCCAAGCCATGCTCTTCGCCGAGGAACAAATCAAACAGATTGGCCACGGTGTCGGCGCTGCAGGTTTCGTCCAAGCTGACGCCGAGGGTGTCAGTGCCGATCACGCGCAGGTTGATGCACTGGATGTGCGCACGGGCGAGAATCTCGGCCTGCTGATCACCGACATTAATGGTCAGGGTGTCGAAGAAGTTGGCGTTGCGACGCTTGAGGCCTTTCTGCTCAAGGCCGGCGGCCAGCAACGCGGTTAACCGCTGCACGCGCTGAGCGATGTTCTTCAGGCCGACTGGGCCGTGATAGACGGCGTAGAAACTGGCGATATTGGCCAGCAGTGCCTGCGCGGTGCAGATGTTCGAGTTGGCCTTCTCGCGGCGGAGATGGTGCTCGCGTGTTTGCAGGGCCATACGCAGGGCGATGTTGCCACGGGCGGCTTTCGACACGCCGATGATGCGGCCCGGCATGGCGCGCTTGTATTCGTCGCGGCAAGCGAAGAAGGCCGCGTGCGGGCCGCCGTAGCCCATCGGCACGCCGAAACGCTGGGCGCTGCCCAGCACGATGTCGGCGCCCAGCTCACCCGGTGGGGTCAGCAGCAACAGGCTCAGTAGGTCGGCCGACACGCAGGCCAGCGCTTGCTGGGCGTGCAGTTGTTCGATGATCGGGCGCAGGTCGCGGATCTCGCCGAAGCTGTCCGGGTACTGCAGCAGCGCGCCAAATACCTGATGGCTGGCGAGGTTGTCGAGCGCATCGACCACTACGTCAAAGCCAAAGGCCTCGGCGCGGGTCTGCACCACCGAGATGGTCTGCGGGTGGCAGTTCTGGTCGACGAAGAACAGGTTGCTCTTGCTCTTAGCCACGCGCTTGGCCATGGCCATGGCTTCGGCGGCAGCAGTGGCTTCATCCAGCAAAGAGGCGCTGGCCAAGTCCAAGCCAGTCAGGTCGATGGTCAACTGCTGAAAGTTCAGCAGCGCTTCCAAACGGCCCTGAGCAATTTCTGGCTGATAAGGGGTGTAGGCGGTGTACCAACCCGGACTCATCAGCACGTTACGCACGATCACCGCTGGGGTCAGGGTGCCGTGGTAGCCCATGCCAATCAGGCTGGTCCACAACTGGTTTTGCTCGGCATAGCCGCGCAATTTAACCAGCGCCGCCTCCTCGTCCAATGCGGGTGGCAAGTCCAGCGCACGATTCAAACGAATCGCCGGCGGCACGGTTTGCTCGATCAGCTCGGCGCGGCTGCTCAGGCCCATAGCCTCAAGCATGGCCTGCTGCTCAGGCGCATCAGGGCCTAGGTGGCGACGTAAAAAGGCGGTGGACTGCTGCAGTTGGGACAAGGACGGCGACTGGGACATGGTAGCGCTCTCTAGAAAGCACAAAGCCTCGACTGGCGAGGCTTGGTGGGATAACGAGTATTCAGGCTTCGGTGTTGCTGGCAGCGCTATAAGCAGCCGCATCGAGCAGTTTGTCTAACTCTGCGGCATTGCTTGGCTGCAGTTTGAAGAACCAGCTGGCGTACGGGTCGCTGTTCACTTGCTCAGGGCTGTCAGTGAGCACTTGGTTAACCGCAATTACTTCACCGGAAATCGGTGCGTAAATATCCGAAGCCGCTTTTACCGACTCAACCACACCGGCTTCTTGGCCTGCGTTCAGGTGGCTGCCCACTTCTGGCAATTCAACGTACACCACGTCACCCAAGGCTTCTTGGGCGTGATCGGAGATGCCCACAGTGACCGAACCATCGGCTTCTAAGCGCGCCCATTCGTGGCTAGCGGCGTAACGTAAATCAGCAGGAATATTGCTCATTTCAAAGTCCTCAAAGTTTGCCCGGGCAACTGCATGCCCGCATTAAAGTTAGCAGCTAACCACAGGCTACCGCGCAGGCGGCAGACGCGGTCGATAAATTAAATTAAAGCCTTACCGTGACGCACAAAGTTGGGCTGTACCACCCGCACCGGATACCACTTACCGCGAATCTCTACTTCGGCGCGCTCGCCGGTTGCCGACGGCACGCGGGCTAGGGCAATCGACTTACCCAGAGTCGGCGAAAAGCTGCCGCTGGTGATTTCGCCTTCGCCAATGCCGTCAATGCGCACTACTTGATGGGCGCGCAACACGCCACGCTCTTCCAGGACCAAACCCACCAGTTTCTCGGCAACCCCGTTATCCAACTGGGCCAGCAAAGCGCTGCGGCCGACGAAGTTCCGGCTCTGCGGCTCCCACATCAGCGTCCAAGCCATGTTGGCCGACAATGGCGTAACCGCCTCGTCCATGTCCTGACCATACAGATTCATGCCGGCTTCTAGGCGCAGGGTATCGCGCGCGCCAAGGCCAATCGGGGCAATTCCGGCGCCGACCAGCTCACTGAGAAAACCTGGCGCTTGCGCCGCTGGCAGCATGATTTCCAAACCGTCTTCACCGGTGTAGCCAGTGCGGGCGATAAACCAGTCGCCGTCGGGCAGACCTTGAAACGGCTTGAGGTTGTTGATCAGGCTGGCGCGCGACGGGCTAACCAACTCGGAGGTTTTAATCCGTGCCTGCGGGCCTTGAATCGCCAACATAGCCAGTTCCGCACGTTCATTCAATTGCACGTCAAAACCGGCAGTTTGCAGCTGCATCCAAGCGATGTCTTTATCACGCGTCGAGGCGTTTACCACCACGCGGTAGCCTTCGGCGGTCAGGTAGACGATCAGGTCGTCGATCACCCCGCCGCTCTCGCTGAGCATGCCGCTGTACAGGGCTTTGCCGAGCACTTGCAGACGCTCAACGTCGTTGGCCAGCAAGTGCTGTAAATACGCTTTGGCTTGCGCGCCTGCGACATCCACCACGGTCATGTGCGACACATCAAACACCCCACAATCACGGCGCACCTGATGGTGCTCCTCAACTTGTGAGCCATAGTGCAGGGGCATATCCCAGCCGCCAAAGTCGACCATCTTGGCGCCCAGGGCTAAATGCTGTTCGAAGAGCGGTGTGCGCTGTCCCATGGAAGTTCCTTATCTAACTTACGGTGGCGGGCAAAGTACAGCCGGACAAGCCGAGCCAACGCGCACCAGGGCGCTGCAGTTTGCCATCGCGAAAAATCTTTTTAATGCTCTGCACATGAATAAAGCGCGCGCATTGTAGCCGCTCAACCCGCCACTGGACACCCGCGCAGTGAGTTAGCCGACCACGCGCGCGGAGCGGCGGATCAGCACAATCACCGGCAACAAGCCCACCAGCACCACGCTCAAGGCCGGCAAGGCGGCACGCGCCCACTCGCCTTCACTGGTCATTTCAAACACTCGCACGGCGAGGGTGTCCCAGCCGAACGGGCGCATCAGTAAGGTGGCGGGCATTTCTTTGAGTACGTCGACAAACACCAGCAAGGCCGCCGACAACACACCCGGCAGCAACAGCGGCAAGTACACCCGAATAAATAGCCCGACACCGGCAACACCCAGGCTGCGCGAGGCTTGCGGCAAGGACGGGCGAATCCGCGCCAAGCTGCTCTCCAGCGGGCCATAAGCGACGGCCATAAAACGCACCACATAGGCCAGCAACAAGGCCGCCAAGCTGCCCAGCAATAACGGCTTAGCGGCGCCACCGAAGAAACTCGACAAGGGTATGACCAGCTCGCGGTCCAGATAACTAAACGCCAGCATCAGCGCCACGGCCAACACCGAACCGGGCAAGGCGTAACCGAGGTTGGCCACCGCCACCGCCAGACGCACCGAACGCACCGGGGCCATGCGCCGAGCAAACACCAGCAGCAACGCGGCCGCCACGGTGAGCAAGGCAGCCATGCCGGCCAGATACAGGCTGTGCAAAATTAGCCCGGTATAGCGCTCATCTAAATCGAAGCGGCCGCGCTGCCAAACCCACACGAGCAACTGCAGCATGGGAATCACGAAGGCGCAGGTAAACACCAGTCCGCACCAGCTGCTGGCCGCCCACGCCGCCGGGCCGCGCAATACAAACAGGGCCTGCGTACGCTGGCGCTCACTGGCCGGGCGTACCGCACCGCGCGCGCCACGTTCAGCCCAAACCAGTAAAGCCACCACCAGCAATAGCAAACTGGCCAGTTGGGTGGCGCTGCTCAGGCTGTAAAAACCGTACCAAGTTTTGTAGATGGCGGTGGTGAAGGTGTCGAAGTTAAACACCGACACCGCGCCAAAGTCGGCCAAAGTTTCCATCAAGGCTAGGGCCACGCCGGCGCCAATGGCCGGGCGGGCCATCGGCAAGGCCACCCGCCAAAACGCTTGCCACGGCGACAGCCCGAGCATCCGTGCGGCCTCCATCAAGCCCTTGCCTTGGGCCATAAAAGCACTGCGCGCGAGCAGGTACACGTAGGGATAAAACACCAACACCAGCACCACTATTACTCCGCCAGTGGAGCGCACTCGCGGCATGCGTAAATCGCTGCCAAACCACTCGCGCAGCAGGCTTTGCACCGGCCCGGCAAAGTCCAGCAGGCCAACAAAGACAAAGGCCAGCACATAGGCGGGAATGGCAAACGGCAGCATCAGCGCCCAGTCCAGCCAGCGCCTTCCGGGAAACTCACAGAGGCTGGTCAGCCAAGCCAAGCTAACCCCCAGCAGCGTCACGCCCAAGCCAACCCCAAGCAGCAAGTTCAGGGTATTACCCAGCAGTCGCGGCATTTGCGTTTGCCACAGGTGCGCCCAAATCTCGCCGTCGACTTGCTGCCAACTGAGCAGCAATACGCTCAACGGCAACAGCACCAAGGCGGCGATCGCAAAACTAATGGGGTACCAGCGACGTTGCACAGACAAACTCACGCAATAACCTCAACACGTAAACACCCCAGTGAGCAGGGCCCGGCAGTATACCCGTCAGGTCGTGACTCTGCGGCGGGCGGCCACAACGATTACTTCAAGCCCAACCGCAGCGCTAGGCGATTCAAGTTGGCGCGGTCCAGACCCAGCTCGCGGGCGGCAGCAGCCCAGTTGCCCTGCTGACGCTGCAAACAGGCGCTGATTAACTGGCGCTGATACACGTCCACAGCCGGGCGCAGTTCGCCGCTAGCGGGTGAATTTGCCGCCACCGGCTGATTGGCAGCCACCGCGCTAACCGCCCGGCTACCGGGCAAATCCAAATCGGCCGCGCACAACGTCAGGATCCGCGGCCGTTCGCGGCACGCCGCCAAGGCTTTTAGCGCGGCGCGGCCGATTAAGTGCTCCAGCTCGCGGACATTACCCGGCCAGTCATAACCGAGCAGCGCCGCCTGGGCATCCGCCGCCAAACACAGGCTACGCAAGCCCAGACGCGGGCGATTTTGCTCAAGAAAATAGCCACTGAGCAGCAGCACATCACGGCCGCGCTCACGCAGCGCCGGCACCCGCAGCGGATAGACACTCAGGCGATGATACAAATCGGCGCGAAATCGCCCGGCGCGTACCTCCTCGTTGAGGTTGCGGTTACTGGCCGCCAGCACCCGCACATTGACCCGATGCTCGCGGTCCGAACCGACCCGCTGCAACTGGCCACTCTGCAATACGCGTAACAGCTTGGCTTGCGCCGGCAGAGGTAACTCAGCCACCTCGTCGAGAAACAACGTGCCGCCATCAGCTAGCTCGAATTTGCCTTGGCGCTCGGCCACCGCCCCGGAAAACGCCCCACGCACATGGCCGAACAGCTCGCTTTCAACCAAGTTATCCGGCAGCGCGGCGCAGTTTAAGCAGACCAACGCCGCCGACGCCCGCGCCGACTGAGCATGAATAGCGTGCGCCACCAGCTCTTTACCCACTCCGGTTTCACCGCTGATCAGCACGTTCAAGTCGGCGCTGGCCAGCAGGCCAATCTCACTCATCAAGGCGTTGTGCACCGGGCTCTGGCCGATGATCTCGCGCGGCTGCAACTGGGCGGCAGCCTGCTTGTAGAGTTGCGCCAATTGATGCTCGGTCTCCACCCGCAAGGCCAGCGTTTGCAGGCGCTCGCCAGCCTTGACCGTGGCGGCCGCCAGACTGGCAAAGGCCTCCAAAGCGCTCAGATCAGCGGCGCTAAAACGCTGCGGATTCAGCGCATCGAGGGTCAATACGCCCCACGGCTGTTGGTCCAGATACAGGCCGCAGCCCAAGCAGTCATGCACCTCCAAATGCCCGGCATGACCCTCGACCAAACCGTCATAGGGGTCGGGCAGCTCACAGTCGGCAGCAAAGCGCGTGGCCTGCGGGCTGGCCAAGATAGCTTGCAGGCGTGGGTGTTCGGCAACGATAAACCGCCGGCCGAGGGTATCGGCACTCAAACCGTCCACCGCTAGGGGTACCAACTGCGCGCCATCCAATCGCAGCAAGGCGCTGGCATCGCAAGGCAACAACTCACGCAGCGCACCGAGCAAGCGTCGATAGCGCTCTGCTTCGGGCAGCTCGCGGGCCAGATCAGCCACCAGCGGCAGCAAGCTGGCCAGCAATGAATTAGTAGTCATTTCAACCTCATGGCAGTCTATTTGACTCGCAATCGCAGCAGTCTAAATGACAACACTACAAATTAACCTATTGATATATAACAAGTTAATTTATGGCACGCTTTCTGATACGTCTCAGTGTAGAACCCTGAATAGAATGAAGGAACCACTGCCATGCTCAGCCCAGAACATACCGCCCTGATTAAAGCCACCGTGCCGCTGTTGGAGGCCGGTGGCGAAGCCCTCACCGCACACTTCTACACCATCATGCTCAACGAATACCCAGAAGTACGCCCATTGTTTAACCAAGCGCATCAGGCCAGCGGCGCCCAGTCGCGCGCTTTGGCCAACGCCGTGCTGATGTACGCGAAGAACATTGACCGTTTGCAGGCGCTTGGCCCGCTGGTGGGGCAGATTGTTAACAAGCATGTGGCCCTGCAAATTTTGCCCGAGCACTACCCGATTGTCGGCAGCTGCCTGTTGCGGGCGATTCGTGAAGTGCTTGGTGCCCAGATCGCCACCGATGCAGTGATTGCTGCATGGGCGGCGGCCTATCAGCAATTGGCCGACATCTTGATCGGTGCCGAAGAACAAGCCTATGCCCGCAACGCCGCAGACACTGGCGGCTGGCGTGGCGCGCGCGACTTTCGCGTGGCGCGCAAGCAGGTCGAGAGCGAAGAAATCACCTCGTTCTATCTGGTGCCTGCCGACGGCGGCGCCCTGCTGAGCTTCACCCCCGGCCAATACATTGGCCTGAAGATTGATGTGGGCGGCCAGCAAGAGCGCCGCAACTACTCGTTATCTGCGCTGGCCAACCCGCAGCAATACCGGATTAGCGTTAAGCGTGAAGCCGGCGGCCGGGTGTCCAACTTTCTGCATGAGCAGATCGCCGAGGGCGACATCCTGCAACTGTTCCCACCGGCCGGCGACTTTGTCTTGCGCCCTTCCAGCAAGCCTTTGGCGCTGATTACCGCCGGCGTCGGCATCACGCCAGCGCTGGCGATGCTCGAGCAGGCGCTGAGCAGCGGGCGGGAGATTCACTTTATCCATTGTGCTCGGCATGGCGGCGTCCATGCGTTTCGCGACTGGCTAGAGAGCATGTGCAGCACGCATCCGCAGCTGCAGCGCTTTTACTGCTACAGCGAGCAGCGCAGCGAAGACACCCCGCATGCCAGCGGCCTGCTGACCGAGTCACTGCTGGCGCAATGGCTACCCGCGCAACGGGATTTGGACGCTTACTTCCTCGGCCCTAAGCCGTTTATGGCCACTGTTAAGCGGCACCTGCACAACCTCGGCGTGCCGGCAGCGCAGTGCAGTTACGAGTTCTTTGGCCCCGCCGCCGAACTGCAGGCTTAACTTGCACTGAGTCAGCTTAGTCCGGCGTTGGCCGAGTCTAAAACTGCGCCAAGGCAAAGCCTGCACCGTGTGAACCACGGCGCAGGCTTTTTACGCTTAGCGCAAAAAAGCCGGCAAACCCCAGCAGCACCTGCCGCACGCCTACGCTTTGGGCTACCATCGGGCGCGGGTAGTGCTGCCTTACGCACCTACCGAGCCATTGTTCTGACCATGACCCGCTAGGAGCCCCCCATGCAACCCACCCCCTTTAACGAAAAAGTGCTGTCGAGCGGCCTGCTGGATGTACTGATTCGCGCCGGACTGATTGCCGTGCTGGTGATCTCCTGCTTTAACGTGTTCCGGCCCTTTCTCGACCTGATGCTCTGGTCACTGATTCTGGCTATTACTCTGTATCCAATGCACGGCATGCTCAAACGCAAGCTGGGGAATAATGATGGGCGCGCGGCAACACTGCTGGTGCTAATTGCCGTGAGCATCCTTCTGGTGCCGGTGTACCTGCTCGGCACCTCAATGGCCGAGTCGATCCAGCAGACCATCGCCGTGGTTAAAAGTGGCGGTCTGCATATTCCGGCACCGGCTGATTCGGTGGCCAGCTGGCCGCTGGTGGGAAAAAGCCTGCATGCATTCTGGCTACAAGCCTCGACAGACCTCACCGGCTTACTGCAAACCATCGCCCCGCACCTCAAGGGGCCAAGCCTCAGCCTGCTGGGCAAGCTGGCAGGCGCCAGCGTCGGCCTGCTGATGTTTATCTTCGCCCTGTTTATCGCCGGCATCGTCATGGCCTACGGTGAAAACGGCAACCGCAACGCGATAAAGATTGCCGCACGAATTTCCAACCCAGAAAAAGGCCCGCAAATTGTTGCACTGTGCACCACCACTATTCGTGCAGTGGCGCAAGGCGTGGTCGGTATCGCCTTTATCCAGATGTTGCTGGTGGGTGCTGGTTTTGTGGTGATGGGCATTCCCGGTGCCGGCCTGCTGGCTCTAGGCGTGTTGTTGCTGGGCATCATGCAATTACCGGCCACGCTGATCACCATTCCGGTGATCGGCTTTATGTTTTTCACCGAAGGCGCCACGGCGGCGACCATCATCTTTAGTATTTACACCTTCGTCGCCGGCATGGTCGATAACGTGCTCAAACCCATTCTGTTGGCACGCGGCGTGGCCGTACCCATGCCGGTAATTCTGATCGGTGCTTTGGGCGGAATGATCACCAACGGCATCATCGGCCTGTTTATTGGCCCAGTGATGCTGGCAGTGGCCTACCAACTGTTCTGGCAGTGGGTAAACGACCAGCCGAGCCTCGAAGATGAGCCGGTTAATGCCACCATCAGCATTAACACCCACGAGCAAAACTGATCAGCCGGGTTGGCGCCACCGCCAACCGGTTTTTTTAGCTATGTCCTAGTTATGTGTTGCAGGCCCACCCGACTTTTTGCACTCAACACATAACGGCTACATCGCCTTTTTTGGCAGGAGCCAACCGTGTATTTAACCGCCTCTGTGCGCCTGCTATTGCTTGGCGCTTTCGGCCTGTCTGGCTGCGTGCAACTGGGCCCGGATTTTCAGCGCCCCAGCAGCGCATGGATCGAAAACTGGAACAGCCCAGCACTGGCGCAGGCTACCCAGCGCCAGCCGCAGCCTGACCTGAAACAGTGGTGGCAGGTATTTGCCGACCCCGTGTTGGAACGTTTAATTGCTGAAGCTGACGCGCACAACTCGGGCCTAAAAATTGCCGGCCTACGGGTGCTTGAAGCCCGTGCGCAATTGGGTGTGGCGCAGAGCGGACGCTACCCTCAGCTGCAACAAGCCCGCGCCGACAGCCTGTATCTAGACCGTAACCAGTCTGGCGGCAGCCAGCCTGTCGACAGCCGCATATGGCAACACAGCGCGGGCATCGATGTCGGCTGGGAGCTGGACTTCTGGGGGCGTTTTAGCCGGGCGATTGAGTCCGCCGACGACAGCTATTTTGCGGCCGAAGCCAACTACCAAGACGTGCTGATTCTGCTGCGCGCGCAAATGGCCGAGACCTACTTCGCCCTGCGCACCAGCGAGGCGCGCCTAAAAATTGCCCGCGACAACGCCGAGCAGCAAAAGCGCAGTTATGAAATCACTGAGAAACTCTTCAATAGCGGGCAAAACGCCGAGCTCGACCTGCAACAGGCAAAAACCCAATATTTAGGCACCCTGAGCAGCATTCCCGAATTTGCAAGCCAAGTGCAGCGCACCCGCAATGCACTGACCGGATTAATCGGCCGACCGCCCGGCCCGTTGCCGCAGCTGAAGGAAAATCCGGGGCTGATTCCACTGCTCGACCGCGCCGTACTGCAAGACATCCCGGCCAACTTGCTCCTGCGCCGCCCGGACATTCGCGCCGCCGAACTCAAAGCTGCCGCCCAATCGGCACGCATTGGCGTGGCTGAAACGGATCTCTATCCGTCGCTGACCTTGCTCGGCAGCATCGGTTGGTCCGCCAGTTCAATTGACGGCAGCTCGCGTAACCTTGACCTCGGCGCTGGCCCGAGCCTGAGCTGGAATATTTTTGATCAGGGCCGCATAACCAATAACGTGCGCGTGCAAGATGCGCGCTTGCAGCAGTTGATTGAGGCCTATCGCGACGCCGTTCGCCAAGCCGCCCGCGAGGCCGATGATGCCGCCAGCAGCCTCAACGCCGCCTTGCAACGCGAGCAAATTTTGCGGCAATCGGCGATCTCCGCAGAGCGTTCGATGACCCTAGCCAGCGCTCAATACCGGGAAGGCTATTCGGGCTTTCAGCGCGTGCTGGATGCCCAGCGCGCTCTGTTGCAGCAGCAGGACAACTACCTGATCAGCCGCAGTAATGCCGTTAGCAGCCTGATCGCCCTGTACAAGGCCCTCGGCGGCGGCTGGTACAGCGCCCTTCCGCTGGTGGATCAAGCCACCCGTGAACAAATGCAGCAACGCACCGATTGGGGCGACCTTTTCGGGCCAGATCAACCGACCACGCAGCTATCCACAAGCGCCCCTCTCGACCAAACAGCCGCGCCCGCCGCCCAGCCCGCCGCTGCACCTGCACAGGTAATCCGTAATGACTGACACTCAGCCGCCCGCCGCCCCTCCAGCCGCACCCGATGCCCCAGCCTCAGCGGGTAATGGCGCCAGCGCCGACCCGGTCAAGAAAGGCGCCCGCTGGGTCGCTGTAGTCATCGGCCTGTGCCTGCTTTGGTACTTCATGGCCGACCGCTACACCCCCTACACCCAGCAGGCGCGGGTGCAAGCCTATGTAGTGCCGGTAGCAGCAGAAGTGGCCGGCCGCGTCACCCGCGTGCACGTGCACAACAATCAGGATGTACAAGCTGGCGACCTACTGTTTGAAGTCGACCCAGAGCAATATCAGATTGTCGTTGAGCGCACCCGCGCCGACCTCGAATCGATGCGCCGCACAATCGGCGCCAGCACCGCCGGGATTGATTCGGCCAAGGCCTCACTGCGCGCCGCCGAGGCTAACGAGCTAAAAACCCGGCAAGACCGCGACCGCCTCGAACGACTGTATCGCGAAGACCCAGGCACCATCTCCATCCGCCTCCTGGAAGTTTCCCGCGCCAACCGCGAGCAGGCCAACAGCCAGGTGGCAGCTGCCCGCGCCGAGGTAGTGCGCGCCGAAGAGCAACAAGGCGGCAGCGCTGAAGACAACGCCCAGCTGCGCAGCAGCGCCACCGCGCTGGCCAAGGCCGAGCTGGACCTGGCCAACACCCAAGTGCGAGCACGCTCGGCCGGGGTGATCACCGATCTGCACATCGACGCTGGGCAGTTTGCCGCTGCTGGCAGCCCGCTGATGACCCTAATCGCCATCCACGACGTGTGGATCAACGCCGACATGACCGAAAATAACTTGGGCCAACTTGAGCCTGGCAACCCAGTGGCCATCGTCCTCGATGCCCTGCCCGGGCAAATTCTCGCCGGGCGCATACGCAGCATCGGTTACGGCGTGAGCGTCGGTGCCAGTACCCCTCCCGGCACCTTGCCCAGCGTTAAAAATAGCCGCGATTGGCTGCGCCCGGCGCAACGCTTCCCGGTCATCGTTGAGTTCATCCCCGGCGAACTCAACGACCTGCGCGGTATTCGGGTTGGCGGTCAGGCCGAAGTAATGGCCTTCCCCAATCAAGGCAATCCGCTCAACCTGCTCGGCCGGCTGTTTGTGCGGGTGATGAGCTGGCTGTCTTATGTCTATTAACAGGTTCGCCGCAACGGCCACAGCGCTGCGGGTCAACCAAGCCTATGGCCGCTGAGCGCGACTTTCGCAGTCAGCGCGCCCTGCGCTTAGCCAGTGGTGTGGCATTGACGCTGGCGCTGAGCTTCGGCTTGGCGTTGCCCATCCCATTTATCGCCCCGCTGCTGTGCGCGGTGCTGCTGATTTCACTGACCAAGCCATTGCCCTTTAAAGCCGGGCTCGGGCTGACGCTGCTGCTGATGCTGATTACCGGCGGCGGGCTGCTGCTGATTCCCTTGCTGCGCTACTACGCTGGCGCCGCCGTACTGTTGATTGGCCTGGGTTTATTTGTAGTTTTTCGCTACGGCCTACGCGGCGGCAATCCGTTGCTGACCACCTTTATGGTGATTGGTCTAACGATGATTTCTGCCGCCGGTGCCAGCGACTTTGGCCTCGCCGTAACGGTCATTGAGGCCCTAGCCAAAGGCCTGCTGTTGGCGGTATTGGTACTCAACTTCAGCCATTGGCTGTTCCCCGAACCGGCCAATGCCCCGGCAGCGCCCAGCGCGCCACGTCTGCCGGGCAGTGCCACCAGCTGGGTCGCCCTGCGCGCCGCACTGGTGGTTATGCCGGCGTTTCTGCTCGCACTGATCAACCCCGGCAGCTACATGCCGCTGATCATGCAAGCGGTCAACCTCGGCCAACAAAGTTGCACCACCGATGCCCGCGATGCCGGCCGAGTCATGCTCGGCTCCACGCTGTGCGGCGGCGGGCTGGCGATACTGCTGTGGTCGGCGCTGGGCCTGTGGGTCAATCTGTGGATGTTTTACCTGTGGATGCTGTTATTCGGCCTGCTTATCGCGCGCAAGTTGTTCGCCGTCGGCGCCAGCCAACAGGGCCCGGCTTTTTGGCAAAACAGCCTGGTCACCATGATCATTCTGCTCGGCCAATCGGTACAAGACAGCATCGCTGGCAAAGACGTGTACAGCGCCTTTGCCATACGCATGAGCCTGTTTATTGCCGTCACCCTGTATGCCTGCCTGATGGTGCGCTGGCTCGACCAACGGCGCCGCCCGCACCCCGTCAATCACGAGTGTTCCGATGCTAATTAACCTGCTAACCGGCCTGCCGGTAATTATCTTGTGCCTGGTGTTTCAGGCGATCTTTATCGCGATGTGCATGCGCACTTACCTGCGTCTGCGGCGCAGCAGCCTGAGCCCAGGCACGCCACTGCAAGACATCACCTTGCTGGCGATAATCATGCTGTTGTTGCTACTCGGCAATTTCGTGCAAATAGCCCTGTGGGCCGCGCTGTTTGTAATGATCGGCGAGTTCAGCGACTTTGCCACTGCGCTGTATCACTCGGGGGTCAACTTCGCCACCTTAGGCTATGGCGACATCGTTATGTCGCCACGCTGGCGCCTGCTCGGCCCACTGGAGGCGGCCAATGGCATCCTCATGTTCGGCGTGTCCACTGCAGTAATGACCGCCGCCGTGAGCGACGTATTCAAGCAACATTTGCAGCATATACAAAGCCAGCAACAGCCCTAGCTAGGGCGCTTAGGGCTGTTGCTGGCTAAGCCGCGCAGCACGATTGCGCGAGCTACCTCAGCGATTAGTTCCAGCCGGCGCGATCCATCAGTTTGATGGCTTCAACCTGGCGCTTACCGGCCACTTCCATCGGCACGCTGTCCGCCTTGAATGAACCCCAAGCGGCCACTTCAGCAGAAGGTTTAATCGCCGGGTTCGCCGGGAACTCTTGGTTAATGTCGGCAAACAGGTTTTGCGCCTCAGGCCCGGTCATCCACTCCAGCAGTTTTTGCGCCTCGGCGGCATGCGGTGCGTACTGGGTTACGCCGGCACCCGAGAGGTTAACATGCACGCCACGGTCGGCTTGGTTCGGCCAGAACAGCTTGACCTTGAGATCCGGGTCTTGCTTGTGCAAACGCGCGAAGTAGTAGGTGTTGACTAAGCCCACATCGCACTGGCCGGCGTCGATGGCCTGCAACAAAGCGGTGTCATCAGCGAATACATCGGTGGCCAAATTGTTGACCCAACCCTTAACGATGGCCTCGGTTTTTTGCGCACCGTGGGTTTCGATCAGCGTGGCGGTCAGCGATTGGTTGTAAACCTTTTTGCTGGTGCGCAGGCACAGGCGGCTGGCCCAGTTGTTATCGGCTAGGGCCTCGTAGGTGGACAGCTCCGCGGGGTTCACCCGCTCGGTGGAATAGACGATGGTCCGCGCGCGCAGCGACAGGCCGGTCCAGCTACCCGTGCTGGAGCGGTATTGTGCGGGGATATTGGCCTCGATAACCGCAGATTTCAGCGGCTTAAGCACGCCCTCCTGCTCGGCCTGCCAAAGGTTGCCGGCGTCTACGGTGATCAACATATCTGCCGGAGTGTTGGCACCTTCCGCCTTCAGACGCGCCATTAATGGTGCTTCTTTATCGGTGATGAACTTGATTTTCACCCCAGTTTTGGCGGTGTAGGCGTCAAATACTGGCTTGATCAGCTCATCAATACGCGCGGTGTAAACCACCAATTCATCGGCCGCCCAGAGCGGGGTGGATAATCCAGAAAGGGCAAGTGCGGGGAGAGTGGCAAGCAAGGTTTGACGCAGGCGCATGGCAATAATCTCGATCAAGTGATAACTGTAATCAAATACTAATGAATAGCATTTAGCTTAGCAATTACTCTCTCACACCTTGCAACAAAAGCTATTGTCATCGATCAATTACTTGCGCACAGGCCATTGCGGCTTGTGCGCATAGATTGCAAAGCGCCGCTTAGGCCTGCGCCAGCTCGGGTAAATCGCCAGACAAGCCGAGCGCCTGACGCACCAGCAAAGCCTTGGCTTCGTTCATGCCGTCGACCAGATTGAGCCCCGAGTTGCGCAGCCAGCGCACCGGCAGTGGGTCGGCCTGGAATAGCCGCTCGAAGCCTTCCATCGCCGCCATCATCGCCAAGTTGTGCGGCATACGCCGCCGCTCGTAGCGACTAAGCACACGAATATCGGCCGGGTTTTCGCCCCGCTGCAGCGCATGCAGCAGCACTTCGGCGAGCATCGCCGCATCCAGAAAACCGAGGTTAACGCCCTGCCCAGCCAACGGGTGAATGGTGTGCGCGGCATCGCCGATCAAGGCCAAACCCGGCTCCACATAGCGCTTGGCATGGCGTTGACGCAGCGGAATCGCGTGACGTGGGTCCGCCGCCAACACCTCACCCAAGCGCCATTCGAAGGCCTTACCCAGCTCGTAGCAAAAGGCTGTGTCATCCAGCGCCATCAAGCGCTCAGCCTCGCTCGGCGTTACCGACCAAACGATTGAACACCAATGTTCGCCCGCGCTTTCGCCGCGTGCGGCCAACGGCAGAAACGCCAGTGGACCATCATCGGTAAAGCGCTGCCAGGCGGTGTGTTGGTGGCTTTTGGCGCAACGCACGCTGGTGACGATGGCGTGGTGCAGGTAATCCCACTCACGGGTGGCGCAACCGGCCAAACGGCGTACGGCCGAGTTGGCACCGTCGGCGGCAATCAGCAGGGGCGCGCGTAATTCGCGGCCATCGGTAAGCGTTAGCAGCCAGTCGTCCCCGGAGCGGCGCAAGCGTTCTAGGCGGGCGCCGGGCAAGATACCCAACTCGGCGTCATACAGAGAGTCCAACAGGGCATCTTGCACCACGCGGTTCTCGACAATATGGCCGAGCACCTCGGCATGCGCGCTGGCGGCACTGAAGTGCACCTGACCCGTTCCCGAACCATCCCACACCTGCATATCGGTATAGGGGCTGCTACGCCGGGCGAGAACGCCCGGCCACACGCCAAGGCGCTCGAGGATGCGCTGGCTGGCCGCCGATAAGGCGCTAACCCGCGGCTCGAACGCGGCGTTCGGCGCAAAGGGCTTAACACTGAGCGGGCCACCGTCCAGCAGCATGATTTGCAAACCGCTGTGCTGCAGCGCCAAAGCCAAGGTGCTGCCGACCATACCGGCACCGACGATGATCACGTCTGCTTGTAATTGCATACTTAGGCTGCCTGCCGCGCGCGCGGCTTGAGTCGGATATAAAGGGTTTTGTGCACCCGCGCCACCAGCGTGCCGGCGCCGTCACGCACTTCAACGTGCAGCTGCGGCAGGTATTTATCGCCGCTGGCGGTGTGCGCACGGATGTCGGCTAACAGCGCGGCATCAATGCGAAAATCAGCAAACACCGGGCCTTGGCCCGGCGCAATAAAGTCGATACTGGCCGACTTATCCCAGACGATGTAATCACGGCCTAGGCACTCCATGATCATCAGCATAAAAAACGGGTCGGTCATCGAATACAGGCTGCCACCAAACTGGGTACCGACGTAGTTGCGGTTGTACCAGCCCAAGCCCATTTTTACTTGGACCAGATGAAAGTCTGCACTGATATGCCGCACGCGCACGCCAGCGCCCAAATACGGCGGGTAAAAATTCAGCGCCCAGCGCAAGAACCGCGCCTTACGGGCTAATTTACGTTCCGTCATCTACGTCGCTCTCAATCGGGGCGCGGGCCGAGGCCCATGGCTTGGCGGGCAAACCAGCGTTTGGCCGGCGGCAATAGGTCTAGGCCCAGCAAGCCAAGGCTGCGTCCGGCGGCCAACCAAGGCTGATCGCTGGTAAACAATTTAGTGACCTGATCGGAAAAACCCACGGTCATTTGTTGGTCGAGGCGCTGACGCGCAAGATAGCCCTGCAAACAGGCCAGCTCACCCAGCGGCGCGCTACTGGCCAGCAAGGTTTCGGCCAGCTCAAGGGTGTCGCGCAGCGACAGGTTATAGCCTTGCCCAGCAATCGGATGCAGGCTGTGCGCCGCGTTGCCGAGCACCACCAGATGCGGGCGGACTTGCTCTTGCGCCTCGGTCAGCGCCAGCGGATACAAATGCCGAGCGCCGACCTTATGCAGCGCACCGAGGCGATAACCGAAGGCCTCTTGCAGCTCGGCCAAAAAGCCCCGCTCATCAAGTTTGAGTAAGCGCTCGGCGTCGGCCGTTGGCCGCGTCCATACCAGCGCGCAGCGATTCTCGGCCAGCGGCAACATGGCCATTGGCCCCGCCGCCGTGAAGCGCTCAAAGGCCTGGCCCAAGTGCGCCTGACTGGCGCTGATATTCGCGATCAAGGCACTCTGCTGATAAGTCTGCTGGTTAACAGCAATCCCCAACTGCTCACGTAAACCGGAACGGCCGCCATCGGCCAGCACGGCTAAATCGCAGTCCAGGCTCGAGTCATCATTCAGGGTTAGCCGGCAACCGTCACCGAGGCTGTGCATGGCCACCACTTCAGCGGGGCAGCGCCACGTGACCACATCGGGGTCTAGCGCTTGCCACAGGCAATGGCCGAGCCAGGCGTTTTCCACCACATAACCGAGCGCCGGCACACCCTCATCGCTAGCCAGCAAACGAGCCGCGCCGAAACGGCCACGGTCGGAGACGTGAATCTGCGCAATCGGCTCAGCCCGCTCACTGATACTCGGCCACAGGCCCAAGCGCTGATAAATCTGCCGGGTACCGTACGACAAAGCCGTGGAGCGCGCGTCGTAACTAGGTTGATAACTACTGCCGGGGGCAAATGGCTCGATTAGCACAATCTGCCAGCCGCGTGCCTTGGCTCCGGCTTGTAATGCCAAAGCCAGGCTCGCGCCGACTAAACCGCCGCCAATAATCGCCAGTTGCACCCGACTCATCAGGCCACCACGGTTTGCGGCAAAGCTGCCGGCGCCATCAAGGCTTCGATGGCGGCCACGGTCTTAGGTACGCCATCAGTAAGAATTTCGCAGCCGCGTTTAGTCACCACTACGTCATCTTCAATACGCACACCAATGCCGCGCCACTTCTTGGCCACGTTTAGGTTGTCGACGGCCACATAAATGCCCGGTTCAACGGTCATGGCCATGCCGACTTCTAATTCGCGCCATTGGCCGCCGATTTTATAGTCGCCCACGTCATGCACATCCATGCCCAACCAGTGGCCGGCGCGGTGCATATAGAACGGTTTGTAGGCTTCGCTGGCGATTAGCTCCGCCACGTCGCCCTCAAGCAAGCCCAACTCCACCAGACCGGCGGTAATCACCTGTACCGTCGCCTCATGGGCGGCGTTCCAGTGCTTGCCGGGAGCGATTTCTTTAAACGCCGCTTCTTGCGAGGCCAACACCAACTCGTAGATGGCTTTCTGCTCAGGAGAGAATTTGCCGCTAACCGGGAACGTGCGGGTGATGTCGCTGGCGTAGCAGTCGATTTCGCAGGCCGCGTCAATCAACACCAAGTCGCCGTCTTTGAGCAGCGCATCGTTCTCGCGGTAATGCAGGATGCAGGCGTTCTTGCCGGTGGCGACGATCGAACCGTAGGCCGGCATTTTCGCCCCGCCCTTGCGGAATTCGTAATCCAGCTCGGCTTCCAAGTGGTACTCGTACAAGCCGGCACGGCAGGCTTGCATGGCACGCACGTGGCCACGGGCGGAAATCGCCGCCGCCTCTTTCATCACCTTTATTTCGGCTGCCGACTTGTACAGGCGCATGTCGTGCAACAGATGATCGAGGGCGACAAATTCATTCGGTGGCTGCGCACCCTGACGCGCCTTGGAACGGATCACGTTGATCCACTCCATCAGATGGCGGTCAAACTCTTGGTGAATGCCCATGGCGTAATACACCCGCTCGCGGCCTTCGATCAGGCCCGGCAGAATCTCGTCGATATCCGTAATGGGGAAGGCATCATCGGCGCCGTACTGGCTGATGGCGCCGTCTTGGCCGGCACGCAGGCCGTCCCACAACTCCCGCTCAGGATTGCGCTCGCGGCAAAACAACACGTACTCGCCATGGGCGCGACCAGGAATCAGCGCGAGCACCGCCTCCTGCTCGGGAAAGCCGCTGAGGTACTGAAAATCGCTGTCCTGACGGTAAATATGCTCAACATCACGGTTGCGGATGTACACCGGCGCGGCCGGTAAAATCGCAATGCTGTTGGGCTCCATTTGCGCCATCAACGCCTTGCGGCGGCGGGCAAATTCGGCTTTCGGGATGCTGATCATAGGCGACCTCAATCTACG
>JBBKVZ010000054.1:0-9480 GCA_037968715.1 Pseudomonas sp. | reverse complement strand
CCGACGCCGAGGGCAATAATCTGTACGCCGCGGAAGACCCGCAGGGCACGCCACTGCTGCGTCACTCGATCGGCGGGATGATGCACACCCTGCTCGATTCGCTGGCGATCTTCTGCCCGAATGCCAACTCGTTCCGCCGCTTTCAGGCCAACAGCTACGCACCGCTGGCCAAGAGCTGGGGGGTGAATAACCGCACCGTGTCGTTTCGCGTACCCGGTGGTCCGGCCCAAAGCCGGCACATCGAGCACCGCATCTGCGGCGCGGATGCCAACCCCTATCTGGCGGCGGCGGCTATCCTCGCCGGTATCCACCACGGCATTAATAACCAAGTCGATCCGGGCCCGGCCATTACCGGCAACGGCTACGCGCAAGCCAAGGAGTTTTTACCCACCGACTGGCTCACCGCCCTGCGTGCGCTGGAGCAATCGGACTGGGCCAAACAACAGTTTAGCGCCGAGTTCCTCAAGGTGTTTCTGGCCATCAAACACGCCGAATATCGCCAGTTTATGGGCGAAGTGGGTGAGCAGGATTGGCGTTGGTACCTGACCCACGCTTAAGCCAGCAGCGCCTAAACTCAAGATGGACTTGGGCAAGCCTGGCGTCGCCAGTAACGAACTGTTTACGCCGGGCCGAGTCCAAATTAACCCGCGCCAAGCCCTAGGCTGGCGCGTCGATTTGCGCATATTCCCCATATGGAGAGCCTCATGACCCAATCCGTAGTGCTTATCACCGGTGCGGCCGGCGGCCTTGGCAGTGCGCTGGCCCAGCGCTTTGCCGCGGGTGGCTGGCGCGTAGTGGCCAGCGACATCAACAGCGACGGGCTGCATGAACTCGCCAAGAGCGTGGCGCTGACCGACAGCATCGCCATCGACCTGCGCAGCCCGGCCAATTGTACCGAGCTGGTCAGCCGCATATTGGCCCGAACCGGCCGCTTAGATGCGCTAGTCAACGCCGCCGGTGTATGGCGTGAAGGGCCGGTGGAGTCGTGCAGCGAAGAAGACTTCGACCTGGTCATGGACGTTAATTTAAAAGCCGCGTTCTTTATGTGCGCCGCCGCTATTCCAGCGCTGCGCGACAGCCGCGGCGGCATCGTCAATATCGCCAGTGACGCCGGCCATCAAGGTAATCGCAACGCGGCCCTGTATTGCGCCAGCAAAGGCGCACTAACGTTGCTGAGCAAAACCTTGGCGCTGGACTTAGCCCCTGACGGCGTGCGGGTGAACTGCGTATCTCCGGGAGATATCGCCACCCCGATGCTGGATTTTCAGGCCGAGCAATATGGCCAAGGCGACCCAATCGCCTACAAGCTTGAGCTGTTGGCGCTTTATCCACAGGGCAAAAATGCGCGGTTTATTCGTCCCGACGAAGTCGCCGAGCTGGTTTGGTTTCTTTGTCAGCCCTACGCCGAGGCCATCAGCGGCGCCAATCTGGCCATCGACTTCGCCCTCTCGGCCGGCAAGTAGTCACGCTGCAGCATATTGCCTCAATACAGCGCGGCCCTCGGCACACACCGCTGGCCGCGCACTAAAACGCAGCACCCTCGCCCCGATACCCCGACCGGCGTCCTTGCCGATATACACAGAGGCGCATGCCTACGCGCTAAAACACTGCGCGCGGCAGATTTGTGCAGGCGCATAGGGCGTGCTGGCGTTATCCTTGCAGACCCGCGCACTGCACTCTTCGCCCAGCGAAGATCCCCCGCCCAACTGAAGAGCCTGTTGTTATGGAATCCGCGAACGCCCAGCTGTCGATGACGGTGTTAATGACCCCGACCATGGCTAATTTTTCCGGCAAGGTACACGGCGGCACCCTGCTTAAGTACATCGATGAAGTGGCCTACGCCTGTGCCAGCCGCTATGCGGGCTGCTATGCCGTGACCTTGTCAGTCGACCAAGTAACCTTTCGCCAACCGATTAATGTTGGCGAACTGGTGACCTTTCTCGCCAAGGTCAACTACACCGGCCGTACCTCGATGGAGATTGGCATCAAGGTGGTTACCGAAAACATTCGCGAACGCTCGGTGCGCCACACCAACAGCTGCTTCGTAACCATGGTGGCCGTGGGTGACGACGGCAAGCCTATCCCGGTGCAGCCACTAGAGCTGATTACCCTCGACGACAAACGGCGCTTCCTGCATGCCCAACAACGCCGGCAAATTCGCCAAGAGTTAGAAGCCCGCTACCAAGCCCTGCACGAAGAAATCTACCAACCAACCACTACCCTCTAGCGGGGATGTGGGCCCACGGCGGCGCTATCGGGTAAGCTCAACGCAAAACCCCGGGGGCTGCCATGCTGGATCTGTTCGATTTAACCCTAATACTGTTGTTCGCCAGCGCCGTTGCTTGGTTATGGCGCGGGCACGGTATTCGCGAGCGCGCCCTGGCGCTGGTGCGCCGCCATTGCGAAAAAGCCGAAATCATTCTGCTGGATGAGAATGTCGCTCTAAAAGGCTGGCGTTTGCAGCACGATAGCCGCAACCGGCGCCGCTTGGCGCGAGTCTATGGCTTTGAATTCACCGTAACCGGTGAGCAGCGCCATGTCGGCACTATCAGCATGTTTGGCCAGCACTTGGGCAACATCGAACTGGCGGCGCACCCGTTCCACGCCAAGGCCCATAGCGATGCGCCGGTCGCCGAGCTGTTCTACCCAGCTGACGCGCCGCAAGCCGATCCGCAACGCGGGCAAGCCACTAACGGTGCAGCCGTACCCAACATTATTCAGCTCAGTGACTGGCGCCAACGCCAATCAGGGTCGGACAAACAGCACTAAACTGCGCTAAATAACCCACTGAAAACTGCGCAGTTAACCGCGCACAGACTCGCGCAGAGCAGACCCACGCCCACCGCTGGCCGTACTTATCTGCGCACTAAAAACAGCAAATTACCCATCAAATACGGCGCCGACTGTAAGCAAAATTCTCCGCCGGATGTTCGCACGCCAACGCATACAGCCCTCCAACGTTGTGGCGAACTCGCTTGCCTTAGCCCGGTAAATGCATCGCGTGCTGGCGCACAAAGTCGCTCAATAATTGGTTTAACTGCTCCGGCTGGTCCAGGGGCGTCGCATGACCGGAGTCGGCAATCACCACCAGTTCGGCATTGCCCAATTGCGCGACATAATCTTGCTTATAGGCCACCGGGGTGTAGTCCCGATCACCGGCCACCACCAGCAGAGGGGTTGTCCGCCCGCGAACGGCCGCTAGCGCTGACCAGCCGATAATCGCGCGCATAGCATGCAGATATGAGCGTCGGTCGTTTGCCGCGATGCGCCGCACCAGCGATTCACGCAAGGCCTGCTGCTGCGGCTTAGGAAACAAGCGCCCGGCCAACACCCGACCGAAACGCTCCATGCCCAGCACGCGCACCATTGCCAGCCGCAACCACAGCTGCGAGCGAAGCCGCCAACCGTGCACCAGAAAACTTGGCGCGGTGTTGATCAGCACCGCCGCACGCACCAGTTGTGGCTGCTCGGCCAGCAACTGAAAGGTCAGCATGCCGCCCATTGAAACCCCCACCAAGATGCACGGCCCAATCCCCATCAGCTGGATAAACTCGGCCACATCGCCGGCTAACTCCGACACGCTAGTTGGCCCGCGCAGCGGCTCACTTTGCCCGTGGCCACGCAGATCAAGCGCGAATACCTGACAACACTTCGCCAAGTGCTCAACTTGTGCGGGCCAATCGGCCAGCGATGAACCCAAACCATGTAATAACAACACCGGAGTACCCTGGCCCTGGCAAATGTAGGCACAGCGCCCGCTGGACAAATTCACATAATTCATTAGTGACTCCTTAATTATTTAAAGTTCTAACTTAATAAATACCTAAACTAAGCATATGCCGAGCGCTGACGATAACGCGTCGTCTTCGCCCAGCGGAGTCATTTGCCTTCATGCGCTAAAAAATCTAAACTCAAAAATCAGCACATAGAGAGCCCGCCATGTTCAACATCGCCAGTCCCAACCAAGCGCGTAGCCAGAAAGCACTTGAGCGATTTCTTAATGTTGCTGCCGAGCAGTTGGCAAATAACACCTTCGAGGAAACCGGTATCGCCCAACTGGCGCAACTGGCTGAGTCCTCGGTGGGCACTTTTTATCGCGTGCTGGGTGATAAAGACGTGTTGCTATATGCCGTGCATTCGCGCTTGGTGGAACAAGGCCAGACGGCTATCGACGCCTTAACGGCCGAACTCAGCACCAGCAAACTTTCCCTCAGTGCGCAAATTGAAGGTTTTATCGTCGGGATAACCCGACTGTTCGAGGGCAATGAAGGCTTACTTCGCGCCCTTATCCGCCGCAGCTCGGCCGACTTGCAGTTCCGTCAGCGCTTCCACTACCTGAACGCTTACATCAGCCAGGCGTTTTCTCGCATCCTCTTGGCCCACCCCACAGCGCTGCAACATCCCAACCCTCAACAAGCAGCCGACTTAGCGGCGCATATCCTGCTGGCCAGCATGAACTACTTCACCTTGGTGGGAACTTTAGGCAGCACGCCGCCTAAAGTTATACCTCGTGAACTTACGCGGATCATTTGCAGTTATTTGCAAATCGCCTGAATATTAGCGCACACCGTTACGGCGTAATTGCGCCGGGGTAAATTCGCTAGCACTTAGGTCGATATTAAACTGAGTAGCAGGTTCTTCATTGGATAAAATACCAATAACATAACGACCACCCATTAAGTCATATACCGCATCGCCCACACTCCAAATTAACTGATTATCATAATAGTTAATGGTATACGACTCACCCAAGCGCCAAAGCTTATCGCGTCCGTCATAGTGGTCGACCACCAGCAGTTGATAACTGTCTTCATCAAAATACATATCGCGCTGCTTATATTGATGACGTTGACCCGGCTTCAAGGTCGCGCGCACATGCCAAACCCGGTGTAGCTCATAACGTAATAAGTTTGGATTGACGTGGCCGGGCTTGACAATATCGCTGTACTTATTGGTTTTGGCGGCAAACCGATAGTTGTTATAGGGCACATACATTTCCTGCTTACCGATCAGCGTCCAATCGTATTTGTCCGGGGCACCGGAGAACATGTCAAAGTTATCGGTGGTGCGCATTCCCTCAGACGCGGTGCCCGGTGAGTCATAGGCGACATTCGGTGCCCGCCGAACCCGGCGCTGCCCCGTCGCGTAAAGCCAGGAAAGACGCGGCTCTTTCACTTGGTTGAGGGTCTCGTGGACCAGCAGCTCGGTACCGGCCAAACGTGCCGGCGCCAATACCGACTGACGGAAATAGAACAGAATATTGCCGATGCTTTTGCTGTAGTCGCCGGCATCTTGGTTAAACAAAAACTGATCTTCTATACGCGTCATAAAATAAGCGCCGCCACTTTGTGGCACCGCCTGTGCGTAGAAACGCTTGGCGCTGTCGCCACGGTAGCGCGCCAAGTGATTCCACAGCACTTCCAGCGCAGATTGCGGGATCGGGAACGGGGTCGCAGTGTGAAAGTCAGCAATGCCATTACCGCCATCGACCAACTTAGCGCTGCGCGCATTCAACTTAGCCGCCGCGTAGACCTTCTCGGGATAAGAGGCCGAGCGGTGGCTGGGGTATACCTGCAACTTCCAGCTTTGCGGATAACGCTCAAGCATGGCGATTTGCCCGGGACTTAACTGCGCACGGTACTGCGCAAGATTTTCCCGGTTAATGCTAAAGAGCATTTTGTCGGCGGCAAAAGGGTCTTTATAACCAGCAGAATCATCCAGGCCTTGGTTACTTTGGGCCAGCCCGCCGGTCCATGGACCGATGCTGCCGCTCGCATTGCCCGCACGCTCGGCGCCCAATGGCGTAAGGTCTTGGCCAAGTCGGGCAGCCTGCTCAGCGGAAACTTGGGCATGCAGCTGTGGCGCGACGAAGAAAGTAAGTGCGAGTAGGCCGCTGGGTAAAAAAGCAAATATACGCATGATGTTCACTCCTCTCAAAAACTGTATTTGACGTTGAGGCTCAGGAAGTCTCGGTCGCTGCGTTTGTTCAACAGTTGCCCGCCGCTATACCCGACGTACTTGGCTCCCACTGTTAAGGACTCCTGATAAACCGCATCGACGCCCATCGAGTAGCTTTTCGTATCCTCAACCAAACCATTGGTCAACTGTGGCGCCACCCCATTGATACCGTACTGATAGCCCACGCTAGGGATAACCGTGACGAAGTTGAAGACATTGTTGTAGGTCAGCTGCAGGTTGGCTTGAGCCCCGTAGGCACTGGGTGTGGCGGAGTAGTAGTCAATCGTCGAGCCCAGCCCTTGCACATGGCTACCCACCACCTCGGAGGACAACAACGCCGAATTGGCACCCAGCAAATTGGTGAAGTTGTAAAGCGCAGTCAGCGATGCCTGGTACATGTCTTTTTCGTGATAACCATCTAACCGGGTGCCCACTGCGAGACCTTGTTGGCTGCCCAGTAAAGCCGTGGGCAGATACTCGTTGAGCCCTAAGGCAATCGGGGTATCGGGCCGGTAGCTAAGCTCCCCCGCCACCGACAGCCCATTGAACAGGCCGCCACCGCCCACCGAGGTGTTGAAGCTGATGCCATACAAATCGCGCTTTTCTAGGTACTCGGCGTAATAGCTGGCGGTGCTGGCATTGGGCAGCACGCCCACCACCGGCAGGATCACGGTGTTGCCAACGGTTAAGCCGAGCATTGGCACCTGCATGTTGTAGCGCAGGTAGTAAAGGCCCAACTCAGTTTCATTCAACGCTGGCACGTACCAGCGCAAAGCGGCGCCATATTGCGCAGCATGATCAGCATCAATGTCTTTGCCACGCGGCATAAAGGTGTTCGGCAGGTATCCCTTGCGCAGGTTGTTGACGAAGCCAGCCGGCAGGCCATCGACGTAAGCCTGGGCCATGTCCGGGCTATCAAACGCTTGGCCGCCCGCCAGAGGCTCTTGCAACGGTGGCACCGACAGGTAATTACAACCCTCGCCGAGAACATCAAGGGTCGAGTAGTAAGTGCCGCACGGATCAATTTTAGACTTCTCCCATGCCCAGCCCGGTTGCCAATAACCCTCGACACTGAGGTTTTCGCGCAACGCAAAAGAGCCGTAGGCCATAAGCGTCGGCACATAGGCTTCTTTTATTTCCGAGCCGGGCGCACGCAAGGCATTAATGTCCACCGGGTTGGTCGCGCCAATGCCGTTTTGGTAGAACAACGACTCGCCCCAATTGATTACCTGGCGGCCAAGGCGGGCGTTCAGCGCATGCTCATCCAGCTCCCAACTGCCGTACACAAAGGCATCGAGCAGATCCACGCTGGAGCCGGCTTCGTTCAAACCAGCGTTGCTGATTTGCCGATGCGGCAGGGTTTCGTCCTCCAACACAAAGTCGTAAAAAGCCCGACCACGGACGAACACACCGTAGTTATCCTGGAATCTGAGGTCCATTTCTGAAACGACTTTGAGCACTTCAGAGAACAAGTCGTGCTTGGCGAAGTTCAGGTCGCCGTCATCCGAGTTAATTAACCCGGCGTTACTGCCACGACCGCCGTTAGCTTGCGCGATGAGCTTGTCGTCCCGCGCCTCCATGCGATAACTAACGCCATAAGACAAAGTGGTATCCAGGGACATTGTCCAGTCGTCCGAGCGCTGTTGAAACGCTTGGGCCACGCCAAGCGGCAATGTACTCAACAGTGTCAAGCCGGCCAATGCCACACCCTTGATTTGATAGCTCATAGCAACTCCTTGTTATTTTTATCGGAATCGGAACTCACATTTCCCTTTTAACTTAAGCAGCAATTATTAAATTGGCAAGACGATTCCGTTTTTTCCTAGGCGAGCAACTAGCGTGGAAAAAACCGAGTGGCTGCGGGGCTGTAATGACTTATCCACAGCAAACTTACCGATAATTTTTACTACCGCCCGTCGGCTCGTATGGCCACGATGGCAGCTTAGTTATAGCTCTAGGCTGCCGATTGGCGAGCAAAACCCTAGCCCTCCCCCACAGCAAACACAGATGTTGACGGCAGTCACGCATTGACGGAACCGGAATTACGGTTTCATATTTAACTGGCTTTCCTCCCGAAATAACTGGAGACATCGCCATGTTTTTATCCCGAATCGCCCGCCTCACAAGGTGTTTATCCCTGCTACTCGCCTGCATGCTGTGCAGCCCAGCATGGGCGGCAGCGCCCTGCA
The DNA here is from genome assembly GCA_037968715.1 of Pseudomonas sp. GTDB lineage: Bacteria > Pseudomonadota > Gammaproteobacteria > Pseudomonadales > Pseudomonadaceae > Aquipseudomonas. The sequence goes on along the minus strand of JBBKVZ010000054.1, from coordinate 1,333 downwards.
GCGAGCGCAAACCGTTCTTGCTGATTCCCGGCAAAATCAGCTGCAGCAGTCAATCGACGTGGGTTGCGTCGGGCGCGCTAACTACCCGCAAGGTGATTTATCAGGTGCCCGCTGGCACCCCGCCCGCCAGTGGCTGGCCGGTGGTGTTTATTTATCAGGGGTCTTTTTTCGCGCTGGATAACTTCGTCTATTACAGCAACGCGTGGGCCGGCAAACTCTACAACGAAGGCAAGACCATCAAGACCTTGCTCGACAATGGTTACGCGGTGATTGCCCCAAGTGCACCGGCCGACCTGTTCTGGCAAACCAATATTCCCGGCTTGTCGGGCAGCCTGTACCAGACCAGTAGCGACTTCACCTTCATCACACATTTGCTCGAAGGTGTTCGTCAGGGTCGCTTCGGCCCGCTAAACCCCCAGCGTCAATACGCCACTGGAATTTCCAGCGGCGGCTATAACACCAGTCGGATGGCAGTGTCCTTCCCTGGTCAGTTCAAGGCGCTGGCGATTCAGTCCGGCTCGTATGCCACCTGCGCCGGGCCGCTGTGTGTGATTCCTGAGCTGCCGGCCGACCATCCACCGACCGCATTTATGCATGGTTTTATCGACAGCGTAGTGCCGTGGTGGAGCATGGACCGGTATTACGACCGCCTACTCCAGCAGGGCATCGAAACCAGCCGCTATACAGAACTGCTGGGCAACCATGAGTGGTTTGCCGCATCGCCCGCAATCATTCTCGCCTGGTTCAATGGCCACCCTTGAACGGCGCCACTCAGGGCTGGGGGAGTGTCGGTGAAACAACCCGCTCAGGGGATTAACCGGCCTTCAGGGCAATAAAAAAGCTATGTACCCGTTACGTGTTGAGCGCAAAACGTAGGGCGGGCCTTAGCCCACCAAGGCTCTTACCCCGCGCTGGTGGGCTAAAGCCCACCCTACAAAATAGGGCGCGCAACACATAACTAGGACATAGCCCTATCTAGCGGCGCAGTTCTGCACGCTTAGCAAGCCATCAGCGCTCAGCGTTACGCTTATCTACCGGCCAGATACAACCAAGCCGCCTATCCGGCGGCTTGGTTGTTTAGCGTAAACAGTTCAAGTCAGCGCCGGGCCTTCCACCAACAAACTATCCACTCGTTGGAAACCGCGCGGTAGTTTGTTGCCACGCCGGCCGCGTTCGCCTTTGTAGTGCTCAAGGTCATCGGCTTTTAGCGACAGGGTACGCTTGCCGGCGATCAACACCAGCGTGCTGCCGGCAGGCAGTACGGCCAAGTCCGTCAGGTATTCCTCACGACTGGCCACGCGCTCACCGGGAATGCCGATGATCTTGTTGCCTT
>JBBKVZ010000053.1:0-3201 GCA_037968715.1 Pseudomonas sp. | reverse complement strand
CGCTGCAAGACGCCGCCGAGCGGATCGCCTTCGGCAAAACCCTGAATGCCGGGCAAACCTGCGTCGCCCCCGACTACGTGCTGGTACCGCGCAACCGGGTTGATGGTTTTGTCGCGGCTTACAGCAAAGTCGTCACCCAGTTCTATCCAACGCTCAAAGACAACCCGGACTACACCGCGATCATCAATGAGCGTCAGTTGCAGCGCCTAAAAGGCCTGCTCAGCGACGCCGAAAGCAAGGGCGCCAAGGTCATCAATTTGTACCCTGAAGCTCAAGGCCGGCGCTTGCCGCAGGCGTTGCTGCTGAATGTAAATGACGACATGCAGATCATGCAGGACGAGATCTTCGGCCCGCTACTGCCCATCGTGCCTTACGACAGCCTTGAGCAAGCCTTCGCCTATATCAATGAGCGGCCACGACCGCTGGCGCTGTACTACTTCGGCTACAACAAGGCCGAGCAGCAACGCGTGCTGGAGCAAACCCACTCAGGCGGTGTGTGCCTGAACGACACCATGCTGCATGTAGCTCAGGACGATATGCCATTTGGCGGCGTCGGCCCGTCGGGCATGGGCCACTACCACGGCCATGAAGGCTTCAAAACTTTCAGCCATGCCAAAGGCACGTTCATTAAGCAGCGCTTCAACGCCGCCCGGATGATCTACCCGCCGTACGGCAAGGCAATCCAAAAACTGGTCTACAAAATGTTTATTCGCTAACCCGCCCAAGCTCTGCTCAATTTTGGCCATGCGGCGTAGAGCCTGCTCTACGCCGCCTTTGCTCACCGTCGAGAACAATAATGAACGCCAACACTCTCAGCGCAGCGCAACTGTCGCGGCGCAGCCTGCTTAAAGTCGGTCTGTTTGGCACGGCCTTTCTGACCACCGCCGGGGTCACCGCCACGCTCAGCGGTTGTTCGGCGAGCGTACCCGCCAGTGGCTTGAGTACCTTGCGACTCAGTGATCTACCGTTTTTGCGGGCGTTAATTCCGGTGGTGCTTGCCGGTTCGGTAAGTACCGAGCAGATGGCCGCCACGGTTGAGCAAACCATCAAGGGCATCGATTACAGCCTCACCCGCTTCTCGCCAGAGATGCAAAAACTCACCGTGCAACTGTTCGACGTGCTCGCCCTGGGCCTTACACGTGGCCCATTGACCGGCGTTTGGGGCAGCTGGGAAAACGCCAGCACCGCAGACGTCAGCCGCTTTCTGAACCGCTGGCAGCACAGCTCGCTAAACCTGCTGAAGATGGGCTACGGCTCGCTTGTGCAGTTGGTGATGCTGGCTTGGTATGGCCAATCGGCGTCATGGGCGCACTGCGGCTATCCCGGCCCACCGAAGATTTAACCGCACACCACCCAGCGGTGGGCTGAAGCCCACCCTACGCGGCCCGCCGAAACGTTCATCGGCCCGCCGTTAAAACCCGAATTCGCCTGAGAGCAGTCGCCCATGCCAGTACCTGATTTATTCGCCGAAGGCCTCGCCAGCGGCTGGAAAACCTACAACGGCTCACGCCTTGAACAGGATCTAACCCTGGAAGCCGACGTGGCCATTATTGGCAGCGGCGCGGGCGGCGGCACCACCGCAGAAATCCTCAGTAAGGCCGGCTTTAAAGTGTTGCTGATCGAAGAAGGCCCGCTGAAAACCAGCAGCGACTTCAAGATGCAGGAGCCTGACGCCTACGGCTCGCTGTACCAAGAAGGCATGGGGCGGATGAGCAAAGACGGCGCCATCACCATCATGCAAGGCCGCGCCGTCGGCGGCACCACGCTGGTGAATTGGACCTCAAGTTTTCGCACCCCCGACCCAACGCTGGAGCATTGGGCCCGCGAGTACGGCGTAAAAGGCCATAGCGCCGCGGAGATGGCACCTTGGTTTGCACGCATGGAAGAGCGCCTCGGCGTGGCACCTTGGGCCATGCCGCCAAACGCCAACAATGATGTAATCCGCCGCGGCTGTGACAAGCTCGGCCTGCACTGGAAAATTATTCCGCGTAACGTGCGTGGCTGCTGGAACCTCGGCTACTGCGGCATGGGCTGCCCGACTAACGCCAAGCAGTCGATGCTGGTCACCACCATTCCCGGTTCGCTAAACAATGGCGGCGAACTGCTCTATCTGGCCCGCGCCCAACGCTTGCTGCTGGACGGCGACAAAGTCACCGGCATCGAATGCTTAGGCATGGACGAGCTGTGCGTGGCACCCAATGGCCGCAAAATCACCGTTAAAGCCAAGCATTACGTGCTGGCCGGCGGTGGCATCAACAGTCCGGCGCTGCTGATGCGTTCCAATGCACCAGACCCGCACAAACGCACTGGCCAGCGGACCTTTCTGCACACGGTGAGTTTCTCGGCGGCCCTGTTCGACGAGGTGATCAACCCCTTCTACGGCGCGCCGCAGTCGATCTACTCAGACCATTTTCAGTGGGATGACGGCGCTACCGGACGCATGTCCTACAAGCTCGAAGTGCCGCCCCTGCAACCGGCGCTGACCTCCACCCTGCTCGGCCGCTTCGGCATCGACAACGCCATGCGCATGGAGCAACTGCCGCACACCAACGTGATGCTGGCACTGATGCGCGACGGCTTCCACCCTGACAGCGCGGTGGGTAAAGTCGAGTTGCGCGGCGATGGCAGCCCAGTGCTCGACTACCAGATGACCGACTACACCTGGAACGGTATCCGCCGGTCCTTTCACACCATGGCCGAGATTCAATTTGCCGCTGGCGCCAAGTCAGTATTGCCGCTGCACACCGACGCCGACTATGTGCCAACGCTGGCCAAGGCTCGTGAGTTAATTGACAACCTCAGCTTGGAAATCTACCGCACCCGCCTCGGTTGCGCCCACGTCATGGGCGGCTGCGGCATGAGCGAAGACGCCAAACTGGGCGTCACCGACAGCCTCGGTCGCCATCACCAACTAAGCAATTTGTCGATCCACGACGGCTCGCTGTTCCCCACCAGCATCGGCGCCAACCCACAATTGTCGATCTACGGACTCACCGCGCAACTGGCCAGCCAGTTAGCTGAACGTTTGAAAAGCGCCTGAGTGCCGGCCGCAGAGCCGGGACAAACCCGGCTCTGCGCCACCCGCAAATTCAGCAACAGACCGGCAACGGCTTGGCCGCAGGGTTTGCCTGCGCTACCATCGGCCTCCCTATCGGCCTGCGCCAGGATGTCACGATGAATCGAGTGTTGTATCCAGGTACC
>JBBKVZ010000052.1:0-6014 GCA_037968715.1 Pseudomonas sp. | reverse complement strand
AGCCCGCGAAACAACAACCGTAAAGCGCCGCGCAACACGCCACGCAACAGCGGCTGGGTTAACGCTGGCGGAGTAAAATCAACGGGCGCAGTCATAGTCGGCAAGCTCCAAGTGACGGGTCTGATAACGGTAACTGAAGGTAAAACCTGGCCAATTATTGGTGTTTTTGCCGGCAGCGTTTTTGTACCAACTGTTACAGCCTTGCGCCCAGATCGACTGATCAACCGCTTGCTGCAAGTGCTGATTAAAGCGTTGCTGCACCTGCGGCTTTACATCGATATAGCGCAGCTTGTTGCGCTGCAACGTCTGCAGGCCATCGAGCACATAGGCAAACTGGCTTTCCAGCATATACAGGATCGAGCTATGCCCCAGATTGGTATTCGGCCCGTAGAGCAAAAACAGACTGGGAAAGCCGCTGACGCTAATCCCCTTGTAGGCCTCGGCACCGTCGCGCCACGCCTGATTCAAATCGAGGCCATTAAGACCCGTGATGTGCATGGGCGCGAGAAAATCGGTGGCAGCAAAACCAGTGCCGTAAATCAGCACATCAACCTCGCGCTCACAGCCATCGTCGGTGACCACACCCCGCTCGGTTACTTGGCGAATACCGGTATTGACCACCTCAACATTCGCTTGCGCCAGAGCGGGAAAGTAATTATTCGAAATCAAAATGCGCTTGCAGCCCAGTGGGTAGTCAGGGACTAGTCGACCCTGCAATTGCGGGTCGGTAATCGCCGCGGCCAAATGGCGCTTAAAGCTCAGTTTGAACAGACGCATCAGCATCGGGAAATGAATAAACGCCAAGGCGCGAACTTCGTGCTGCACATATTTAAGGCCGCGATCCAACTTCTGCACAGCCGGCCAGCGCGCCAGCAGCGCCAACTCCCAGGGCCGATAGGCGCGATCAGGCTTGGCGATCACATAGGCTGCACTGCGCTGAAACAAGTACAACTGCGCAACCTTGGGGACGATTTCCGGGACAAACTGAATAGCACTGGCACCGGTGCCAATCACCGCCACGCGCTTGCCGCTCAGGTCGACGGCATGCTGCCAGCGCGCCGAATGAAAACTTTTCCCGCCGAAGGTTTGCAGCCCAGCAATCTGCGGATACGCCGGTTGATTCAACTGCCCGCAGGCACTCACCAACGCACGGGCAGATAACTGCCGACCGTCTGTGCAGGTAACCCGCCAAACAGCCTCGAGCGCATCAAACACGGAACTGGCAACTTCGCTATTCAAACGAATCTGCGCCGCCAAACGGTACTTACTCACGCAGTGCTGGATATAGGCAAAGATCTCCGCTTGCGGGGCGAACTTGCGACTCCAGTCGGTCTTCGGCTCGAATGAAAACGAATACAGATGCGAGGGCACATCACAGGCCGCGCCCGGATAGTTGTTATCACGCCAAGTTCCACCGACGGCACTGGCTTTTTCCAGTAGCAGAAAATCATCGATGCCACGCTGCTTCAACTGGATCGCCAAACCGACACCGGCGAAGCCACTACCGATAATCAACACCTGTAACGGCGCTGCAGTCGAGCTATCAACAGGGGAATTATTAGTCATTATTTGCTCCCAAAACCGCCATACGGGTGGTTTTATATTACCTAGCTGCCGCGCTTGGCGTTATGGCATAGTCGGCCATAAATTGTGAATTGCGGACAACATGGCCAACACACCTAACAACCGCTGGCCTTTGCGGCGCAGCAGTATCAGCGCGCAATTACTCACCCAGTTCGGTCTCGATCACGGCCTGTCTGTAGAGCGTTGCTTGGCAGGCAGTGGCTTGAGTTTGCCGCAACTGGCCGAACCCGGCCGCGAGATTGATGCCAGCCAAGAGCTGGCCCTGATCGGCAACCTGGTTACCGCACTCGGCGCGCAACCTGGCATTGGCCTCAACGCAGGCCAGCGTTATCACCTGAGCACCTATGGTATTTGGGGCTTTGCCTTGCTGAGTAGCCCGACCTTTCGCAGCGCGGCCAGTCTGGGCTTGCGCTACCTCGACCTGACCTATGCTTTCTACGGCATGCGCTTGGAGGAGCATGGCGAAGAGGTGCATCTGGTTTTCGAAGCTCGCGGTATACCGGCCGAATTACGTGGCTTTATTTTGGAGCGTGACAGTGCCGGCATGCTCAATATTCAGCGCGACTTACTCGGCCATCAGCTGCCCCTAATCCGGGTCGACTTATGTTTGCCGCGCCCACCAGACTGCACGCTGTATATCGACAGTTACGGGATTGAGCCACGCTTTGCGCAAGCCGAAAATCGCTTCGTAATCGCCAAACATTTACTCGAGCAACCTCTGCCCGGCGCCAACCCACAAGTGGCTAGGCACTGCGAAGAACAATGCACCGCGCTGCTCACCAAACGCCGCGAGCGTGCCGGTATGGCCGGGCAAGTTCGTGCCTGTTTACTCAGCCGTCCTGGGCGCTTGCCTGATATGGAAAATATCGCCCACCAACTGCATCTCAGCTCGCGCACCTTGCGCCGCCGCTTGCTGGATGAGGGCACGCACTTTCGCTTGTTATTGGAAGAGGTGCGTCAAGCGCTGGCCGAAGAATTACTGGCCACTGGCGGGCTAACCCTTGAGGAAATCGCCGCGCGTTTGGGCTATGCCGAAGTGTCAAATTTCATCCATGCCTTCAAACGTTGGAAAGGTCTTGCGCCCCATCAATATCGGCAGCGCCATCGCGATGTAATTTGAGCATTCAGCCAGGCCTCGGTATGTGCTAGCGTGCCTGCCTAGAATCACCGCTACAGAACTTTCAACCCAAGGAGCAACACCATGGCCATCAGCAAAGACCAACTGATTAACGACCTCGCCGAAGCAGTCGACACGCCTAAAGCCAAAGTCCGCGCACTGCTTGAGCAATTGAGCGAAATCGTTACTGACGCCTTAGAGAACAACGACGAAATCACCTTGCCGGGCATTGGCAAATTGAAAGTTACCCAGCGCCCAGCACGCACTGGCCGCAACCCACAAACCGGCAACGCAATCGAGATTGCCGCTAAGAATGTGGTTAAGTTTGTGCCGGCCAAAGCACTCACCGACGCCATCAACTAGGCGGCCATTACGGCCTGATACAGACCCTCAGGCCGTAAGCCCCAGCTCCTGCATACGCTGCAAAAAGCCTGCTTCATCCAGCACCTGAATACCCAACTCAGACGCCTTCGCCAACTTGCTGCCCGCACCGGGGCCGGCGACCACGCAATGAGTTTTGGCCGATACCGAACCGGATACTTTCGCACCCAACGACTCAAGTTTGGCCTTGGCTTGGTCGCGGCTCAGCACCTCCAGCGTGCCGGTTAACACCCAGGTCTGCCCAGCCAACGGCAAGCCTGCAACTCGCTTTTTCTCGCTTTGCCAATGCATACCGAAGTCACGCAACTGCGCTTCGATGTTCAGCGCGCGCGCGCGATTCTCCGGCACGCTGAAAAACTCACGCACGGCATTCGCCGGCTTCTCGCTCAGGGTCTGGCGCAGGTCCAGCCAATCGGCGTCCAACACCTGTTGCAACGACTCGGCAAACTTGGCGGCGAGCGTTTTTGCACCCGTAGGCCCGAGGGATGCGATATGCAGTTTGTCGAGCAAACCGGCTAGGGTCGCGCTGGCAGAAAACTCTGCTGCCAACTCACCTTGGCCCTGAATATTCAGCGCCTGACTGAGTTGTTCAATTACGCTCAGGTTATGCGCATCGCTGAAGAACTCATGAATCTCATAGGCCACTTCCAGCCCTACGTCCGGCAGGTAAGTGAGCACTTCTGGCAACGCTTGTTTGATGCGTTGCAACGAGGCCAGCGAGCGGGCCAATACCTTGGCTGTTTCCTCTCCGACATCGGGAATCCCCAAGGCATAAATAAACCGCGCCAGTTCGGGCTGTTTGCTACTTTCGATAGCGGCCAGCAGGTTGTTGCTGGACAGTTCGGCAAAACCCTCCAAGCCCACCAGCTGTGCAAATTGTAAGTTGTACAAATCGGCCGGCGATGTCACCAAACCTTGGTCTACCAACTGCTCGACGCTTTTCTCGCCGAGCCCGTCGATGTCCATGGCGCGGCGCGAGACGAAGTGAATAATCGCCTGCTTAAGTTGTGCACCACAGGCCAGACGGCCGACGCAACGGTACACCGAGCCCTCACTGAAGGTCTCTTTGCCCTTGCTGCGCTTAACCAACTGCGTGCGTTCCACTGCCGAACCACACACTGGGCACTGCTCGGGGATTTGCACTGGCCGTGCATCCGCCGGGCGACGTTCGAGCACCACTTGCACGACTTGCGGAATCACATCGCCAGCGCGGCGAATGATCACCGTGTCGCCGATCATCAGGCCCAGACGTAGCACTTCATCCATATTATGCAGCGTGGCATTGGCGACCATCACCCCCGCCACCTTGACCGGCTGCAAGCGCGCCACGGGCGTCACCGCACCAGTGCGGCCAACCTGGAACTCCACATCCAGCAACACGGTTAACTCTTCTAACGCCGGAAATTTGTGGGCAATTGCCCAGCGCGGCTCGCGGGCGCGAAAACCCAGCTCACGTTGCCACGCGAGGTTATTCACTTTAAATACTACGCCATCGATCTCATACGGCAGCTCAGCACGCGCCGCACCAATAGCGCGGTAATAGGCTTGGCAGTCAGCAATACTGTGGGCCAGTTTTAGCTCAGGGCTAATGGGCAAGCCCCAAGTTTTCAGGGCATGCAAAATCGCCACCTGGGTTTCGGGCAACTCACCCTGTACCTGGCCAATGCCATAGCAGCAAAACTGTAACGGGCGGCTGGCGGTGATTTTTGCATCCAGCTGACGCAAGCTGCCGGCGGCCGCGTTGCGCGGATTGGCAAAGGTCTTAGCACCCTGCTCAATTTGTCGCTGATTCAGCGCCTCAAAACCGGCGCGCGAGATAAACACCTCACCGCGCACCTCCAGCACCGACGGCCATCCGCTACCTTGCAGCTTGAGCGGCACATTGCGGATGGTACGTACATTCAGGCTGATATCTTCACCGCTACTGCCGTCGCCACGGGTGGCGCCACGCACCAGCTGCCCATCTCGATACAGCAAGCTAACGGCCAAGCCATCAAGCTTGGGCTCGCAGCAATAGTCCACCTCAGCACCGCCACCAAACAGGTCAGCAGGCGGTAATTCATCCGCTAGGCCTTCGCGCACCCGGCGGTCGAAGTCGAGCATATCGGCTTCTTCAAAAGCATTGCCCAGACTGAGCATCGGCACTTCATGCTGAACCTCAGTAAAGCCCGCACGCGCGGTGCCGCCAACCCGTTGCGTCGGCGAGTCGACAGTTATCAACTCAGGGGCCGCGGTCTCTAGGGCCTGTAACTCACGAAACAGCCGATCGTATTCGGCGTCCGGAATACTCGGCTGATCGAGCACGTAATAGCGGTGATTATGGGTATCCAACTCGGCCCGTAAGGCGAGGATGCGCGGGGCAATATGGTCGGCAGTAGAAGCGCTATCGGTCATGCTGGTTTCTCTCAAAATGCAAAAGAGCAGCCAAGGCTGCTCTTTTTAACCTAACCCGGATTAGTTAAATAACCGGCTCAGCGCTTGGGCATGATGTGCTTGCGCTCAAACTCAACAATCCGCTGCCGGTAGTGCTCAATGGTTTGCGCCGTCATGGTGTTGCGCTGGTCATCTTTCAGTTCGCCATTTAACTCACTGGCCAACTTACGCGCTGCCGCCACCATTACATCAAACGCTTGGCGCGGATGACGCGGCCCCGGCATACCGAGAAAGAAACTCACCGCGCGAGTGCTGAAATGATCGATGTCATCCAGATCAAAAGTGCCGGGCTTGACCGCGTTAGCCATCGAGAACAGTACTTCGCCATTGCCAGCCATGCTTTCGTGGCGATGGAAAATATCCATCTCGCCAAAACGCAGGCCGCTTTCTAAAATATTTTGCAGCAGCGCTGGGCCGTTGAAGCCTTCGCCTTCACGAGCCACCACGCTGATAACCAGTACTTCTTCTACTGGCGGTAAATTCTGGGCATCCGCTGCAG
>JBBKVZ010000051.1:0-3001 GCA_037968715.1 Pseudomonas sp. | reverse complement strand
CTTAAAGAAGCAGAGATTTGTCCGGGAGCGCTGATTCTTAGCATCGCCGACACCTTCGACGCGCGCACCCATGAGCGGGCGCACCAATCTTTGAGCAAGCGGCCATTAATGCGCGCTATTTTTGAAATCAACGACCTAGCTGGCAGCCAATTTAGTCCGTATTGGGTTGAAATCTTCAATCGCGCACTGCAAACCAACCCTAATTTGGTTCGCCTATTGTGACCTCAAGTGCACACAACACAGTTTCCAGTAGGCACTAAGTAGCTGGCTGCTCTACTCTGTGCCCACACGGACCTACAACCTCAGTGACGAGCATGCAATCAACCTCCAAAACACCCTCATTACTCGACCTGTACCCAGAAGAATCGCGCGAATCCGCTGCGATCCTTAAGCAGGCTGTACCGTTGATGATGCGCCATCAAATCGCACCCAATCCGGTGCAGTACGCGTTGTGGTACACCTACAGCCAAGGAAACAGCCCCGAGCTGAATAAACGCCTGGACAAGGTTGTTGCGGACTTCGAGGTATTCCCACCCGATACCGCGCTTAAACTATTCCGCCAACATATTATTCATGGCGAACTGGAAGAAGCCCGCGCTGGTCAGCAGAAAATCATTGAACTGGTTGATGACATTGAGGGTGATGTCAGTCTCAGCGTTGAAGGCAGTGAGGCGTACAAGGAAAGTCTGATTTTCGGTTTAGAAGCCCTGCGCGATCCAGAAAGTGACAACCTGCCTCAAGTACTTAATGAGCTGCATGAAAGCACCCAGCAGATGCATGATCAACAGGCAAAGTTTCTCTACCGTTTGCGCGCTGCGCAGGCACAAATCCAGCATTTACGCATCCAGCTAGACCGCGCCCACATGGCTGCGACGCTGGATCATTTGACTAAAATATTCAATCGCAATGCCTTTACTCTCCTACTGGAGAAAGCCCTAAAAAGTGACTATCGCGGGCTGGCATTGGTAATGTTGGACATAGACCACTTTAAGAGCTTTAACGACCAATACGGCCACCCACTCGGCGACAGGGTGCTGCAGCATGTCGGTCAACTGCTGCGCGAACTCATACCACCGCGCGCCATGGCCGCCCGTTATGGCGGCGAAGAATTTTGCGTGATCATGCGTGACTGCCACGACCTGCCAACTGCGCACGCGTTTGCTGAGCGCCTGCGCCTAAAGGTGCAGGCCTTGCGGGTTAAAATGCGCAGCACCGACACCGTACTTGATAGTATTACCGCCTCTTTTGGTATCGCCCTCGCCCAAGCCGGTGACGACCCTGAAGGCTTGCTTATTCGCGCCGATGAGCAACTTTACAAAGCCAAGCACAATGGCCGCAATCAGGTACAACCCGCCCTCACTGCTATGCCGGCAACCGCTTGATTTGAGTAGCCCCGCGCTTTGCTGTTAAATACCCCCGTGCCGCAACCTGCGATTTTTTCGCACGTTGCGCGCTGGCTGTTCTTTGCGTGCCTGTCCAACGCCATTTTTGCTTTCATGGCGAACCATGCAAGTCCGGCTTTTCCTGGTTATCCATCTTGAAGTGAGCTGATTAAACATGTTGAAAATTGTCCATCTGTTAACTGGCGCAGCCGCGCTACTGCTGTCCTTTATCCCAAGCTTGCGTAACGACGCCGCGCCTTACCTAGCACAGCCCGACGCGCTGTATCTGGGTCTATTTGGTCTGTTCAACCTGCTTTACGCCCCAGAAGTCACACAAACTCGTGAACGCCTGCAAAATCTAGTGTCGGTACTGTTGGTCTTTGCCGTAGCCCTGCAAGCCATGATCCTGCTCGCCCCTATGCCATTGATCGGCGCACAACCGGCCGCTCTTTTTGCATTTTTGGCCGTTACCGTGGCTGTCGCGCTAAACCTCATATTGGACCTGCGGCAGAACCGTGCTTATACCCCCGCCGAACCACAAGACTTAGGCGACCGTGAGACTGGCACCGTCAAGTGGTTCAATACTTCCAAGGGTTTTGGCTTTATTTCCCGCGATTCTGGCGATGATATTTTTGTGCACTTTCGCGCCATCCGTGGCGAAGGCCATCGCGTATTAGTTGAAGGCCAGCGCGTCGAGTTTGCAGTGATGCAACGCGACAAGGGCCTGCAAGCTGAAGATGTAATTGCCGCCTTACCTAGCCGCCGCTAAGTCAGCAGCCGCGGATTAAACCCCGCAAAAAGCTCGCAGCCGTTACTGCGCGCTAGTGACATGATCACCCAACACCCTGCGAGGGCTAAGCTTTCGCAGGGTGTTTTTTTTGGCTATGTACCCGTTACGTGTTGAGCGCAAAACGTAGGGTGGGCTTTAGCCCACCAAGGCTCTTAACCCCGCGCTGGTGGGCTAAAGCCCACGCTACAAAATAGGGCCTGCAACACATAACGAGGACATAGCTTTTTTGGGCGCACGCTATCAGCAAAACAAGGCGGCCGTGACTTAACGGGCGGGCGCCCAGCGACTCCTATCTACAGGCTAGGAGTCAGAAAAAAAGTCGCGAGAACGACTGTTACCAGCCGAGGGTTTCTTTCAGGAAGGGAATCGTCAGCTTGCGCTGGGCCTGCAAGGAGGCTTGATCGAGGCGCTCAAGCAGCTCAAACAGGGCACTCATGCTGCGCGTGCCACGGGTAAGAATAAACCGGCCCACCTCATCCGGCAGCTGCAAACCACGGCGCGAGGCGCGTAATTGCAGAGCCCGCAGCTTGTCTTCATCCGACAACGATTGCAGCTGAAACACCAGCGCCAAGGTTAAGCGCGACTGTAAGTCAGGCAGTGCCACCGGTAACTCGCGGGGCGAACAGACCGCCGACAGTAGCAAACGTCGGCCACTGTCGCGCAAGCGGTTAAACAAATGAAACAACGCCTCTTCCCAATCGCTACGGCCGGCCACAGCATCTAGGTCATCCAAACAAACCAATTCGAATTGCTCAAGGTTATCCAGCAATTGCGGACCGTAATCGACCACTTCACGCAGTGGCAGATACACCGCCGGCTCATCACGCTG
>JBBKVZ010000050.1:0-2510 GCA_037968715.1 Pseudomonas sp. | reverse complement strand
TTCCTACAATGGGCTCGCCAAGTAAAGAGGAAACGGCCATGTCAGAGACATTCACTAAAAGTATGGCCAGGAATATTTACTTTGGGGGGAGCGTGTTCTTCTTCCTGGTATTCCTGGCTTTGACTTATCACACCGAGCAGACCTTCCCCGAGCGCACCAATGCCTCACAGCTGACCGAGGCGGTGGTGCGCGGCAAGTTGGTCTGGGAGCAAAACAACTGCATCGGCTGCCACACCTTGCTAGGTGAGGGCGCCTACTTCGCTCCTGAACTGGGCAATGTGTTTATTCGCCGTGGTGAGGATGCCGGCTTTAAGCCGTTCTTACAGGCGTGGATGAAGATCCAGCCGCTGGGCGTGCCCGGTCGCCGCGCGATGCCGCAATTTAATCTGAGCACCCAGGAAGTGGATGACATTGCCGAGTTCCTCAAGTGGACCTCGAAGATCAATACCAACCAATGGCCGCCAAATAAGGAGGGCTGATCGATGACTATTGCCAATCCGCATCTGAAATTTGCCTCGCAAGCCGTGGCTAAACCGTACTTCGTATTTGCCCTGATTCTGTTTCTTGGGCAGATAGTGTTCGGTTTGATCATGGGTCTGCAATACGTGGTGGGCGACTTCTTATTCCCACTGATCCCCTTCAACGTGGCGCGGATGGTACACACCAATCTGCTGATCGTTTGGTTGCTGTTTGGCTTTATGGGCGCGGCGTATTACCTGATTCCCGAGGAGGCCGACCGCGAGCTGTACAGCCCGAAACTGGCGATGATTTTGTTCTGGGTATTCGCTGCCGCTGGTGTACTGACCATTCTCGGCTACTTGCTGGTGCCCTATGCCGGCTTGGCCAAGATGACCGGTAACGAGCTGCTGCCGACCATGGGCCGCGAGTTTCTAGAACAGCCAACCATCACCAAAATGGGCATTGTGGTAGTGGCCTTGGGCTTTCTGTTCAATATCGGCATGACCATGCTTAAGGGCCGCAAAACCACCATCAGCATGGTGATGATGACCGGCTTAATCGGCTTGGCGGTGTTCTTCCTGTTCTCCTTCTACAACCCGGAAAACCTCGCGCGTGACAAGTACTACTGGTGGTTTGTGGTGCACCTGTGGGTGGAAGGCGTGTGGGAATTGATCATGGGCGCGATGCTGGCCTTTGTTCTGGTGAAAATTACCGGGGTCGATCGCGAAGTGGTTGAAAAGTGGCTGTACGTGATTATCGCCATGGCGCTAATTACCGGGATTATCGGCACCGGACACCATTTCTTCTGGATCGGTGCACCGGAGGTGTGGCTGTGGGTTGGCTCGATCTTCTCAGCGCTGGAACCGGTGCCGTTCTTTGCCATGGTGTTATTTGCTTTCACGATGGTCAAAAAACGCCGTCGGCAACACCCGAATCGGGCCGCCACCTTGTGGGCTAAGGGCACTACGGTAACGGCGTTCTTCGGCGCTGGCGTATGGGGCTTCTTGCACACCTTGGCTCCGGTGAACTACTACACCCACGGTTCGCAGTTAACCGCCGCGCACGGTCACCTGGCCTTCTACGGCGCATACGCAATGATCGTGATGACGCTGATCAGCTACGCCATGCCGCGTTTGCGTGGCATCGGTGAGGCCAATGATGAGCGCTCGCAATCGATGGAGGTTTGGGGCTTCTGGCTGATGACGCTGTCGATGGTGCTGATCACCCTGTTCCTCACCGCAGCCGGTGTTATGCAGGTGATTCTGCAACGTATGCCGACCGATGGCAGTGCGCTGTCGTTTATGAATACGGTCGATCAGTTGCGGGTGTTCTTCTGGCTGCGACTCGCTGCCGGGGTGGGCTTCTTTATCGGCCTGGGCTGCTACCTGTTTAGCTTCAAGCGTCGCGGTCAGGATGTGCTGACGGGCGCCACAGTCGCCAACGCCTAGCGCGCCGGCGGTAATCAAGACGCGGCCCGGCTAGTACAGCGGGCCGTTGTTGTTTGTGCACTGCAAACATCGTCACGAGGACATTTTCATGGCCTTTACCGTCGAACTGGAAGAATGGGTGGGCAGCGTTTGGCACCGCTTTATCACCCGCCGTGCTAACCCGGATTTCCCCGAGGCGCGGGTTGAGTTGGCCAGCATGCAGCGCTCACTGGCTCTGTTGTTTCGTGCCATGGGCGGTGCCAGTGGGGTCGGTGTTGAGGCGGCCAGCCCGCGTGAATTATTGCTGCGGCGTAACCTGCTGCAGCAAGTGGCCGGCACTTGTAAACAACTGCCAGTGGCTTGGTGCGATGCCAATAATTTGCGCTTGCCGCCGAGCTTGGCGGTGTACCCGGATGCTGGCCTCAACCAAGAGCTGTATCGCTGGTTGGCCTTGCTGGCCGCGCAAGCCACGGACATGCGCCACTGGGCACGGGACAACCAGCGCTGGAGCCAAGCACTCTTGCAGCGGTATCCGGCGTTGCGCCCGCGTTATCAGCGGCTGGTTGAGGCGCACCTGCAATTGCGCCCCGATCCCCGTCAGCTCGGCCCGGCCGAGGCGGCGTT
>JBBKVZ010000049.1:0-7114 GCA_037968715.1 Pseudomonas sp. | reverse complement strand
GCGGTGGCCTGTGTGTCGCTGCTGGGGGTGTATCTGGCGGCGGTGCTTAAAAGTGCGCTGCGCGGGCTGGGTTTCGCCGCCGCCTTAGCGGCGCTGTACGGCATGCTCTATGGCCTGCTCCGCGCCGAAGACTACGCCCTGCTGATGGGCTCGTTGCTGGTCTTTGGCCTGTTGGCCGGGGTGATGCTGCTAACCCGTAAGCTCGATTGGTACGGGGTTGGTAAGCCCGACACAACCGCCTGATCGATGCGTAGGGTGGGCTTTAGCCCACCGATAACAGCGACGCAATAAGAGCAAATATCGATCTTGGCAACGGTGGGCCAAGGCCCACCCTACGAACTGGGCCAGGTAAAGGCTGGCCTCTTCGCTGCGCTCAGGAGACCACCCTACAACTGTTTATGGAGGTTGCAATGTTAATGTTTATGCGTGGATTGGCCTGCTACCTGTTGGCTTTGCTGCTGGCAGTAGTGGTGTTGGCTGGCTTGATGTTTAGCCAGCCAACAGATGTGCTCAAGCAACTGCTGTGGTCTGGGCAGTTGCTCAGTGAGTTGGCGTTGTATGTGCTCCCTGCTGGTTTCTGGGAGGCGCTGACGGGTGTCAGCGGCGCCGGAGAAAGCCCCGCAGTGCAATCGTTCTTGCAGCTCTGCGTGGCCCTTGGTCAGTTGGCATTGCTGCCGGCGCTGGGTTTGTATCGCCTGTGGTATCGGTCATGAGCGGGCATGTTGGGCTGCGTGAAGATGCCCGTAGCGGTGCGCTGTTGGCCGCGCAAATTGCTTGTTTATTTCGCCCACAATGCTCTGTGCCACGGTTCTATCTGGCGCTTAAAGGCCTTGCGCTTGCTGACGCCGGCGCTGGGTGGCGATACGTTGCTCAATCGCCAGTAAGCTGGGTAAACCCTGTTGGCGTGCGCGGCTGAACAACATTAGCGCCAGCTCGGCGGTGACCAGTGCATCGGCACCGGCATTGTGGCGTTGAACAATGTGCAGGCCGCAGTGCTGCAGCCAATCATCCAGGCCACCCTTGCGAATACCCGAGTCGGGGTAGAGCAGGGGCGCTAGATCGGCCAGATCAATAAAGGGATTTTGCAGCGTGTAGCTGAGGCTGTGTTTTAAGGCGCGGCTGAGCATGCGTTGATCAAACGGGGCATGAAAACCCAGCACTGGGCTGGCACCGATAAATGCCATGCAGTCCAGCAGGCCTTCCACCGGCTCACAGCCGGCAGCGATCGCGCTGGGGCCGAGACCGTGGATCAGCACGCTTTGGTTGTGCGGCTGAGCTGCGCGCTGCAAGGTGCATTCAAATTGTTCGCCGAGCTGGATGGCGCCGTGCTCGATAACCACCGCACCAATCGACAGCACCAAGTCTTTATTGGTGTTTAGGCCGCTGGTTTCTAGGTCGAGCACCACCATGCGTTGCTCGCTCAGTGCGGTGTCGCTGAGCGGTTGGGCACTTAATAACTGTTCGCGGCGTTGCAGTTGCGCAGCCGTTAATGGCGCGCTATGCGGTTTGAGCCAGTCAAACAGGCTCATAGCTGGTAACGCAGCGCCAGGCTGCTTTGCAGACGCTGGGCCTGACGAAAGGATTCGCGCAAGATGCGTCGATCCAGTTGATTGAGGCTGTCTGGGTCGAGGCGATTAGAGAACGGCAGCTCGTGGCGCGCTTGTTGTTGATGCAGTTGTAGGCGGGTTTGCTGGATAAAGTGGTAAGCCTCGACATAGGCGGCGCTGTCTTGCCCATCGATAACCTTGCGTTCAGCGAGTAAGCGCAAGCGCTCTAGGGTGTTGCTCACGGCAATGCCGTGGGCTAAAGCGAGCAAGCGAGCGCCGTCGACAAAGGGTGTGAGGCCTTGCACCTTGAGGTCGAGGGTGTCTTTCTCGGCGCCTTTGCGCGCCAGCACAAAGTCACGCAAGCGGCCCACGGGCGGTTTTTGCCGCAAGGCGTTTTCGGCCAGCATGCGCTGAAATAACGGGTTGTCGGCCACCAGCTCAAGCAGCTCTTGCTGCAGCTGAGCGCAGCCATGCTCCGCGCCCCAGACCACGCGTAAGTCAAAGAAAATACTCGAGGCCAGCAAGTTCTCCGGGGTGGCTTCGCGCACGAAGCTGTTAAAGCGCCGCGTCCATTCGCTGCGCGACAAGCATAGGGTCGGATTGCTGGCCATGATCTGGCCTTTACACAAGCTGAAGCCGCAACGGTCTAGGGCCTGATTGATGTGCTCGGCCAGCGGCAGTAAACGGCCGCGAATCTCCGCGGCCTGCACGGCATCTGCGGCCTCAAACAAAATGCCGTTGTCCTGGTCGGTAAACAGGGTTTGTTCGCGGCGGCCTTCGCTGCCAAAGCACAGCCAGCTAAATGCTACGCCGGGGTCGCCAAGGGCTGTGATGCTCAACTCAATGACCCGGCACACGCAATGGTCGTTGAGCTGGGTGATCAGCTGGGTGATCTGCGTGGATGACGCGCCATGGGCGAGCATGTGCTCCACCAACTGACGAATGTCGTGGCGCAGGGCAATCAAGGTTTCCAGCTTGCCGGCGTGGCGGATGCTGCGCGCCAAGTGGACTAAATCGACGCGTTGCAGCGAGAACAGGTCGCGTTCGGAAATCACTCCGCACAGACGCTCATTTTCCACCAAACAGACGTGGGCAATATGCCGCTCGGTCATCGCCATCGCCGCATCAAAGGCGCTGGCCTGCGGCGACAAATGAAAGGGTTGCTGGGTCATTAATTGGGCGATTGGCTGCTGCATGTCACTGCAGCCTTCGGCCACCACTCGGCGCAAGTCGCGCAGGGTGAAAATGCCCAAGGGTTTTAGCGCCGCATCGACAATCACCATGCTGCCCACATGCTGCTCATGCATCTGCTTGACCGCCTCGCGCAGCGGCGTACTCGGCAGGCAGCTGACCGGTTGCTGCATGGCCAGCTCGCCGAGGCGCGACTCCAGCGAGTATTGTGCGCCGAGGGTTTGCGTGGCGCGCAGTTGCACCTGTTGGTTGACCTGATCGAGCAGGCTGCTGACCCCACGCAGGGCGAAGTCGCGCAGCGGGTTGGATAGGCTAAATAATTTGATAAAGGCGGCTTTATTGAGCAGCAGGCAAAAGGTGTCTTGGGCGGCTAAATGCTCGGTGCGAGTGGCGCGTTCGCCGATCAGTGCAGCCAGCGGGAAACACTCGCCGGCGCTGATTTCAAAGGTGGTTTGCGTGGTGTCTTTGCCGCCGTGTGGGCGTTCGCCATGCACGCGCCCTTGTTTAACGATGTAAAAGTGCTCAATCGGCCCGTCGCCGGGTTTGATGATGCAGTCGCCGGCGGCATAAAAACGCAGCTGGCAGTTCTCCAGCAGAAAGGCCAGATGGGCGCTTTCCATCTGATTGAACGGCGGAAATTTGCGCAAAAACTCCATCAAACCATGGATGTTCTGCTGCACCGCCACCTTGCCCGTTTGGGCAAAACCATCCGCTAGGCTCATTACACGCATCCGCAGTTGTTCACCGCACTATAGTCGGCCGGATGGTCGCCGCGGCCCATTGGACATAAGTCTAGAGTCGCTGTGTGCTGTGCTGCAGAAGGGTTGTGCGGATGTGCTTCTGGCAAGTGGCTAAGCAGATAGCGCAGACAGCAAAAAGCCGCCCCGAGGGGCGGCTTCGTGTTAGACCAAGCTTAAGGCAGTGTGAATAGCACCTTAACTTTGTCGGTTACTGCTGATGCATCCACGTAGCCAATGGCATCCGGTTCTGCGCCGACTTTGGCAACCACTGCCGCGTCATCAGCTACTGAAGGTAGCGGTTGGCCCTTGCCCGTGAACACGAGCCCCGACCAGTAGGACTTCAGCTGTGATTCGTTCTTGTTCGCCACACCGGCGTAGAACTTTTCCTTGGTTGGATTCCAAGCAGCTTGGTCGACGCCTTTCAGCGACTTGTCCTTACCCAGAAAGATGTTCGCCACAGAGGACTTGTCCGGTGCTGCGCTGCCTGCGGCGTTGACGATTACAGCCACTTCGGCTTGCGCCAAGGCGGCGCAACTGAGCAGGGTAAGAGCGCTAAACAATTTTTTCATCAGGGCTCTCCTTAGAATACGAAATCGACGCCAACGCTGACGATGTCAGCGTCGTGAGTACCTAGCGGTGCGCCAAAGGCCCCGCCAGTTTGTTGGTACACCGCATTGTCGTATGTCTGCTGGCTATTGGCCTTGAATACGCCTAACGATTGATTGCTCTGTGAGGTATCAACGCGCTTGAACTCGCCCTTGAGGGTTACTGTTGGCGTAACGCTGTAGTTCAGGCCGTAGGTCATCGACACTTGGCGACCGCTCGGCTGGTCAAGCTGACCGTAGGTGATGTGCGCCAAGTAGTCGTCGAAGCGGCGACCACCCATTACGTAGAACGCATTGGTTGCGGAGTTGCCATCGTTTTCGATGCTCAACTTCACCGCTTCAGCGGCGCTCAACCAAGTGCCATTGTCGTATTGATGGCCGATGGAGCTGAACTTGCCCTTCTGCCCATCAAGAGAGTTGAAGGTGACGTTTTGTCGGTTACCAAACACATTGGTAATGGTGTCATCGACAGTGATCTGCAGGTCGGCTTCTGCATAGCCGATGCGGAAGGTGCCGAAGTCGTCAGTGGACAGCGCCAGGCTAGTGGCAAACACGTCGCGATAGTCGATGTCATGCATGTCGTCGAGAGCATACTGCTTACGGCTAATCGCCTGGCCGCCAGCGACCTGAAAGCTCAGGGTGCCGATGTCAGTGCTGCGATTGTAGAGTGCGTCGCCACCGTCATGGCTGGTCAATTGCACCAAGCTGTAGACCTCTTCCGGCAGGCGCAGCCAAGGGTAAGAGAAGCCCACGTTGAGGGTTTCTGAGTACATGTAAATAGGCGTACCCAAGCGACCACCGCGCAGGGTTAGATTGTCATCTACCTGCCATGCCAAGTAGACGTTGCCCGGGCCGACTTTCCAGGTGTCTTGCACTGGCTGGGTGCCAAATTGACCGGTCAGGCTGATGGTGTCAGTAATGCCATATTGCAGCTGCACGGCTAGCTTGGACAGTTGGTCGCCGCGCCAGTGATCGTCGGTTTGGCCTTGAATGCCATAATCCAAGTTGCTCTCACCACCCATATGGGTGATGCCAACGGTACCGAAACCATTGAGGCGGTACTCGCCCTGTTCCACTGCGAGTGCTGGCAGGCTGGCCATGCAGACAGCTAAGCCGAGAAGGTGACGTTTGCTCATTCAGGTGTGCTCCTGTTTCTTTAGTTATACGCGGAACTGGGCGGTAGCTGCGCGCAGGCGGTCGCCGGTGCTGACCAGCTGCTCGCCGAGGCGGGCAGTGGCTTGGGCGCCATCGGCGGTGGCCTGCGCGTCTCCTTGCAGAACTGCGGTTTCTTGCTGGATCGAGCTGGAAAGCCCGATCTGTTCCTGGGTAAATTGGGCAATGCCGGCATTCAGCTGGTTGATCTGGCCAACGGCCTTAGCGATGACGTCGAGCATTTGCGTGGCTTGCACGGAGCGCTCGATACTGCCTTGGGCTTTTTCGCCGTTGAGGGTCATCACATTCAACACGCCATTGGCGCTGCTTTGCAGGCGCTCAATGATTTGTTGAATTTCAGCTGTTGAGGCAGCGGTTTTCTGTGCCAGGTTGCGCACTTCGTCAGCCACCACGGCAAAGCCGCGACCTTGCTCGCCGGCACGTGCCGCTTCAATGGCGGCGTTGAGTGCCAGCAGGTTGGTCTGTTCGGCGATGCTGCGGATAACCGTAAGCACGGAGCCGACTTGTTGGGTTTCTTCTTCCAACTGCTCCATAGCCCCGACTGCACTCATCACGCTGCTGCCCAGATCACTGATGCTGGAGGATAGGCTGCCAATGCTTTGCCGCGCGGCGTCCGCTTGCTTGGAGGCGGCACCGGCTTCATCTGAGGCCTGACGTGAACGTTGGGCGACCTCTTGAATGCTGCTGGTCATGGTTTGGATGTCGCGGCTGATGGAATTAGTGTGCCCTTGTTGTGAGCTGGCGTTCTCTTCCGAGCCTTGCGTGAGCCGGTACAGCTCTTGCGACATCTGGCCAAGCGGGCTGGCCGCTTCGACGATCTGACGGATGGTGCCTTGCAGCTTGTCGAGGAAGCCATTGAACAGCTGGATCATGGCGCCGATTTCATCATTGGCTTCTACCGACACGCGGCGAGTCAGGTCGCCGTCGCCACGGGCGATAGCCTGCAGTGAGTCGATCACACCATGCACGTTGCGCATAATGCGGCTGATTACCAGCCAGGAGCCGAGGGTCACCAGCACAACCAGCGCCAGGCAAAGAATGATGCCTACACGGGTTGTGGTCGCGTTGTCCTTGCGAGTTTGCGCCAAGTTGTTTTGGAAGTCGGCATAGGCATTGGCGCGAAAAGCCGAGGCGAGGTTTTGCGCTTGCGCCAAATCACTGGCCATGCGGTCTAGGTTGGGCCGCAGAGTATCGAAGCTGGCACTGCCGTTGACTAATTGTGCCGAGGCCGAAAGCGCGTTTTCCGCATAGCGTTGGACTGCCGTGCGCCAGATATTTAGCTCGTCGCTGCGGGCGCTCTGGTTGCTGAGCAGGCCTTGCAGCTCCTGTTGTTTGCTAGCGATTTCTTGCAGTACTTGGCGTGCCTCAGCAAGGGTCGACTCCTCTCCTGCAGCTACTGCGCTATTTAGTAAGCCGGGAATGCGAGAGAACTGAAAGATCACCGCATCGGCTTTTTCTAAGGTCGGATAACTGTGTGTTTCCAGCTCGACCAAGCGCGAATCGTTGTTGGAAAGTTGTTGTGAGTTGTAGCCCACATAGAGCAGCAGGCCGAGCAAGGCAACGGCAGGCAGCAGGGCCAACTTCAGGGTCAAAGAGAGGTTCTTGAGCATGTTGTGCTCCAATACAGGACACGGAATTAAGTCGGAACTGACCAGAGTAATAGGTCTATTCAGGGATGTTTGAACTGGCGGTGCGGTAAGCCCCGTGTGAGAGTTATCGGCAGCCCTTCATATAGCTATAGCCTGAAGTGCACGATAACGCTCTTTTTAAGAGCGAAAAAACGCTCTATATGGGCTGCTGGTTGCAAGTGTTGTTAGTCAGCAGGCGCTGCTTCAGCGTGGTCGTCCTCGTGAGCGCG
>JBBKVZ010000048.1:0-5697 GCA_037968715.1 Pseudomonas sp. | reverse complement strand
CTGGGGGCTGGCATGGCTATCGGCGTGGCTAAGGCGGCGCTGGATCGCACCCATGAGCTACTGAAAAAGCACTGCAAATTGGACTACGCCAAGCCGCTGCTCCGCGTTAGTCACGCCGAGGCGACGCTTTATCGCCTAGAGGCGGAATGGGAGGCGGCGCGCTTGTTGACCATGAAGGCCGCGTGGATGGCCGACATCAAATTGCCCAACTCCCAAGAGGCCTCAATTGCCAAGGCCAAGGCCGGGCGCATGGCCAACGAAGTAACCTTGAAGTGCGTCGAGCTGAGCGGTGCGCTGGGTTATGGCGAAGACGAACTGTTGGAGAAATGGGCGCGCGACTCGAAGATTCTCGACATTTTCGAAGGCACCCAACAGATCCAGCTGTTGATCGTCGCCCGGCGTTTGCTGGGCAAGAGCTCCAGTGAGTTGAAGTAAGCGGCAATCGGCTCGGGCGGATGGAGGGCGGCTTCGGGCGCGAAGCGAACAGTCCGCCGTATCTGTTGGCGGGCTGTTTGCTCGGCAAGCAATCCCAGCGTTGGCCTAGCGCCTACGGCTTTGTACTCGCTCGCTGCGAAGCCGCCCTAGGCGCGGTACATCATCCGGCGAGCTGGAGCTTGAGCCAGTCTGCCCAGCTGATGCGTTCAGCCGCAATCAGCCAGCCATCCCGTTCGGCAAACGCTTCGGACAGCCACAGGCCGTCACTGCTGGCCGGTTCCAGTTGGCCTTGTTGCAGGGTGTAGAGTTCGCCGCTGGCATGGCCATCTTGCAAGGCAATCAAGTACAGGTCCGGCTGCTGGCGCTCCAAGCGGGTAACCAACTCGGCGCCATCCAGTTGCTCATCGGCGTGAAACAAACTGAGGTCGCGGGCCAGGCTGGGCAGCTCTAAGCGCAGGTTGTAGATCAGTTGCAAAGAGGCTGTGGGCAGGTGCACGTAGGCGCTTGGCCGCTCGAGCAATGGTAAGTCGGCGCAGAGTACCGGGTGGGTCGAGCCGACTTGGGCGTGCAGTTCGAAGTACGGCTCGTTGATGTAGTTCAGGCTGTCATCGTAAGGCGTGGCCAGCCACGTTTGCGCAAAGCGTCCGCTGATCCAGCCACCTTCGCTCTCGACCAGGCACTCCTCGGATACTTCCTGCAGCGCGGTGAGCAGCGGTATGTTCAGCTCGTGGGCCGGCACGTATCCGGAAATCAGCTTGAGCACGGTGTCGCCGTGGTCTTCACGTTGCTGGCGGACCACCACCCAATAATCGCGGTCGTTCATGCTCAGAGTCAGGCGCACCGAGACGCCAAGATTGGCCAGTTCAGTGGTGAAATGTTGGCTATCGGCAATGCTAATGGGCTGGCGGCGCGCCTGCATTTGGCTGAAGTTCAGCGGCTGACCGATGCCTTGGTAGCAGAGTTGATGGGCATTGGCTTCCACATGCAAGGCTAGGGTTTTAAAGATTTCAGGCTGCTTACGGGCGAGGGTTTGCGACATTAAAAGGTTCCTGTCAGCGGCGCGGAAAAGCGAGCGTGTAGGGTGGGCAAGCGCAAAGCGTTGCCCAACGTGGATATTACAAGCAATGGGTAGACCAACTGTGGGTTGATCACCCTACGCAAAACTACGAATAACGGCGGCGGCGGTGGCCACGTTATGGGCTAAATGCAGCGGGTTAATAGTGCCGACTATGGCACTGCACACCCCAGGATGGCTAAACAACAATTCAAAGCTGGCGCGCACTGGGTCAACTCCGGGAGCTAAGCAAATATGCCCGCTGGCCAGGGCTTTTTTCACCAAGATGGCTTTGCCGTGTTTGGCTGCGTAGTCGAGCACGGGCTTTTCGCTTTGTTCGTTAAGGTTGTAGGTGACCATGGCGCAGTCGCCTTGCTCGAGGGCTAACAGGCCACCCTCGACGGTTTTCCCGGAGAGGCCGAAGCCGCCGATTTTGCCCTCACGCTTGAGGTCGGCGAGGGTGGCGTAAATGCCGCTGTCGCGCAGAATGGTCAAATCGTTACCGTCAGAATGCACCAGCAGCAAGTCGATGTGCTCAGTTTCTAGGCGTTTAAGGCTGCGTTCTACGGAAAACCGAGTGTGCGCGGGGCTGAAGTCAAAACTTGATAGGCCATGTGCATACTCCTCACCGACCTTGCTGACGATCACCCAGTTGTGGCGCTGGCCGCGCAGTAACGGGCCGAGGCGTTCCTCACTGATGCCGTAGGCCGGCGCGGTGTCGATTAGGTTGATGCCCAATTCGCGGGCTTGATCGAGCAGGGCGCGAGCGCTGAAGTCGTCGGGAATGCTAAAGCCGTTGGGGTATTTCACCCCTTGGTCGCGGCCCAGTTTGACCGTGCCCAAGCCTAGCGGCGAGACCATCAGGCCGCTGTTGCCTAAGGGGCGGTGCAAGTCATGCAGGCTGGCGGCAAAACTCATGATGGCAGCTCATCCCAAGGCGCCAAGGCCAGTGGCGGGCGCGGTAAGGCCGGCAACGCAGCATGTTGGCCGGGGCTGATCTGCTCGCGTTGCAGCGCTGCCAACACGCGGTCGGCAAAGTCGGGGGCCAGGGCCAGCTTGGTTGGCCAGCCGACCAGCACGCGGCCCTGCTCGGCAAGGAAAGCATTGTCCGGACGCAGCAGGCCTGATTGCGCGGGTTCCGCGCGGCTGACCCGCAGGGTGCTCCATTGCGTGGCGCTCTGGTCGACCCAAGGCAGCAAGTCGGCCATTTCTTTTTGCGCCGCTTTGATCTGCGCTGCTTCATCGCGAGCGACGCCGTCGGCCTCGGCTAAGTCGCCGCCCAAATACCACACCCATTGGCCATCGGCAGCCGGATGAGTGGTGACGGTCACGCGTGGCTTCGGCCCGCCGCCCAAGCAGTGCGCGTACAGCGGTTTGAGCGCCGGGCCTTTGGCCAGCACCATATGCAAGGGGCGCAGTTGTTGGCTGGGCTGAGTAATGCCGAGACTGTGCAGCAGCTCGGCATTGCCCGCTCCGGCGCTGAGCACAATGCGTTGCGCGCGAATCGCCCGGCCATCGACCTGCAGGCCAACTAGCTCAGCGTGCTCGTACAGCGGTTGAATTTTTTGTCCAGCCAGCAAACTGTCACCGGCCAGCTCGGCGAGGCGGGTGATAAGGCTGGGTACATCGAGCACCAACTCGGCCAGGCGATAGACCTTGCCCTTGAACTTGGCGTGTTGCAGCGCCGGCGGTAGTTGCTCGCCTTTGACCTGATCGACGCGGCCGCGCACGGCTTTACTGGCGAAAAAGCTAGTCAGGTTGCCGGCCAGGGTGCCGGGCGACCATAAATAGTGAGCATCGGAAAGCAGGCGCACGCCGCGCAGGTCTAGCTCACCCTCGCCACTCAAAGCCTCGCGCCAACGCCGCGGCATATCGGCAATCGCCTCCGAGGCACCGCTTAAAGCTCCGTGCAGTGCGTACTTGGCGCCGCCGTGGATGATGCCCTGCGACTTCACACTTTGTCCGCCGCCGAGGCTGGCGTTTTCCACCAACACGCTGGCATAGCCTTGCTGACGTAAACGCGCATGCAGCCAGAGGCCGGCGATACCGCCGCCAACGATTAATACGTCAGTAGAAAGGGCCTGAGTCATAGCGCGGACAGCCTAGCTGGAAAAAACGGCCGTCAGTATAACCCGCAGCGGCCAGGCGGGTAGGCCGGCCTCGGCGCACAGTAGCAGCCCGGAAAATGGCAGCGCGCGTTATGCGGCGACGCTGGGTGGCGATTAATGTCCGGCGGTGCTGGAAAACAACTGAATTACCACTACGCCGACCACGATCAAACTCATGCCGAAAACGGCGGGCAGATCGAGTTTCTGCTCATACAAAAACAGTGCGGCAATGCTCACCAGCACAATGCCCATGCCGGCCCACACGGCATAGGCGATGCCGATTGGAATGGTTTTGACCACCAGCGACAGCAGCCACAGCGACAAGCTATAGCCGACCACCACCAGCACTAAAGGCAGTGGCTTGTTGAAGCCGTCGAGGGCTTTCATCGAGGTGGTGGCAATCACTTCGGCGGCGATGGCGATACCAAGAAATAGATAACCGGACATGGGGGTGACTCCTGTAGATATGAATCAATTCTAAGCGTTGCGCCGATGAGGTAAAGTTAATAGCGATCAGCATAGGAGATGGGTTGTGCGCTGGAATCTTGAGCAACTAACGCTGTTTGTGCGCATTGCCGAAGGGCAGTCCTTCTCGGCGGCGGCCCGTGAATTGCAAAGAGCGCAGTCGGCGGTAAGTAACGCC
The DNA here is from genome assembly GCA_037968715.1 of Pseudomonas sp. Lineage (GTDB taxonomy): Bacteria > Pseudomonadota > Gammaproteobacteria > Pseudomonadales > Pseudomonadaceae > Aquipseudomonas. The sequence continues at coordinate 1,457 of JBBKVZ010000048.1, read as the reverse complement.
ATAGCGCTGCTGGAGGCCGATTTAGGCATGCCGCTGTTCGAGCGCAGCAGCGGCCGGCAGCCGCGTTTGACCGATGCCGGCAGGGTGTTGCTGGAAGACGCCCGGGAGATTCTGCGCCAGTGTCAGCGCCTAGAGGCGCGTGCTCAGGGATTGCTCCGCGGTGAGGAAGCGACCCTGCGCTTAGCTCAGGATGAAGCCGTACCCTTTAGCCCGGTGCATGACAGCCTAGAAGCGCTGGCCCAGCAGTTTCCCCTGCTCGAGGTGCAGCTCGCCAGCGGCGCTCAAGGCGAGGTGGCGCGCATGCTGCTGGAGCGGCGCGCCGATCTCGGGTTGTTGTTTCAGCACGAGCGCATTCCTGCTGCGCTGGAGCGGCAACGTCTGGGCAATATCGACATGGTCACGGTCTGCGGCGTCGGCCATCCGCTGGCCCGAGTCAGCGTGGTCGGGCGACGTGAGTTGGCGCGCCATCGACAACTGCTGATGACGGCCCACGACAGCCATTATCCGGGTGGCGAGCAAATCAGTCCGGCGTTGTGGCGCGCAGACAGCTTTTATTCGATGGCCGAGTTGCTGATGCGTAACCTCGGCTGGGCTTGGTTGCCAAGGCATGTGCTGCAATATCCGGCCTATCAACAAAATCTGTGTGAGCTGCCCAGCGACTGGACGCCACCGCCGCTGGTGGTGGAATTGGTGTGGCGGCGCGACCAGCCGCTTGGCCCTGCTGCACGCTGTTTGGCCGAATGCTTTAGCCGACATTTACAGGCGTTGGGTTAAGTAGCGATGCGCCGGGGGCTTCATCTGCACGGCTAACCCAGTAAACTGCGCGACATGAATAGAACCCTGTATAGCCTGTTGTTTCATCTTGGTTTGCCGCTGCTGGCCCTGCGTATTCTTTGGCGCGGCTGGCAAGCTCCAGCGTATCGGCGGCGTATCGGCGAACGTTTTGCCATCGGTCTGCCGCCCCTAAAACCGGGCGGTATCTGGTTGCATGCGGTGTCGGTGGGCGAAAGCATTGCCGCCGCGCCGCTGGTGCGCGAGTTGCTGGCGCGCTACCCGGCGCTGCCGATCACCATCACCTGCATGACGCCGACCGGTTCCGAGCGGATTCAGGCCCTGTTTGCTGGCGACGAATTTGCTGGGCGAGTGCAGCACTGCTATCTACCCTACGATTTACCTTGGGCGGCGGCGCATTTTATCGGCCGTGTGCAGCCCAAGCTGGCGGTGATCATGGAAACCGAGCTATGGCCCAATCATATTCACCAATGTGCCAAGCGCGGCGTACCCGTAGTACTGGCTAATGCGCGCTTGTCGGCGCGTTCGGCGCGCGGCTATGGGCGCTTTGCCGGGTTGACCGCGCCGATGCTCGCCGAGTTAAGTTTGATCGCCGCGCAAACTGCAGTAGAAGCCGAGCGTTTTCGCGACCTCGGTGCTCGGCCTGAATGCGTGACGGTCACGGG
>JBBKVZ010000047.1:0-17048 GCA_037968715.1 Pseudomonas sp. | reverse complement strand
GGGCGTCTTGGGCGGTGTCGCTGAGCAGTAAGTCGCCTTGACTGGCCTTGCTGAGGTCAGCGCCCTCGGTTAAGCCAAACTGCAACTGCAGGGTAATCCCACTGTCGGCTACTTCTATCTGCAGCGCATGTGCAAGGGCGCGCATCAGCTCGCCGGAGCATATGGCGTGAGTCAGGTAGTCGGCCCCGCTGTTGCGCTGATGAAACAGCATTAAAGTGCCGCCATCACTGAGGGTGTGCAATTGGCCTTGATAGAGTGCTGCCGTTTGATCAAGGCAGGCGCGGTAGCGCTGCAGCAGGTCCATTAGTCGTGAGCGGGGCAGGCGTCGCAACTGCTCTTGAGCGCCCAATTGAATGGCCAGTACTGCGCTGGCGTAAATGCTTTCAGCAACGGGCTCTGGTGCGGGTACCGGCGCCAGGCTCGGCATTGTTTCTGGTTCGACAGGCGACTGTTCGTCGCGTAGGTCGGCAAACGGGTCGTCATCGTAGTCGTCGTTGCTCAGCGTTGGACTGCTGAAGTCATCCCGCTCATCGCTGTCAAATTTTGGGTCGCGTAGGTCGCGCACGGCAAAGCTGTCATCGGCCGTGCCGTCATCTTCATCAGCGGCAAATTCGTCCGCGGGGTCGAATTGGTCGTCTTCTTCTTCAATGTCGCGGTAAATCGGCAGCGTGCTGGTCGGCACTTTCACCGCCACTAAGCGATGCTGCAGTTGCCTGGCCAAATCGCCAATTTCGTCCTGACGCCCAGAGCCCGGCGCGGGGTCATCGGGGTCGCGCAGCCAAACCCGCAGTTCAAGTAGCGGCAGGGAAATATGGCGGCCCAGGCGCAGGCTTAGTGACAGGGTTAAGGCCAGCAAAATAAGGCTAAGCAGGCCCATGCTCTGCAGGCTGATGGTCATGGGCTGTTGAAACTGCTCGGTATTCAGGCTGATACGTAGGTGTCCGGCGATCACATCCTGGAAGGTGATCGGTGTCGAATACAGGCCCTCGGTATCACCCAGTAAACCTTGCTTGGGGCGAGAACCGGCCTCGGCCAAAATGCGGTTATCGACGCTGTAGATGGCCGCGTGCGAGACCAATGGATTCTTGACTAGATTATTGAGTAGAACATTGAGGCTAAGAATGTCGTTCGACACCAGTAACTCGGTGGTCGAGGCGGCGGTTTGTACAATCAGACTTTGCCCCAGAGCATCGGCATGCTGCTGCATCGCCTGCTTGAACTGCATGCCCATTACCCAGGCGTAGATCAGCATCGCGAGCACCACCAAAAGCAGGCTGTGGCTGGCAATGCGCAAGGCTAATGGCACGCGCCGTTGACGCAGGGCGTGAAAGATTAGCAGGAAGAAATTATCGGGCTTGACGGATTCGGGCCGGTTCACGGGGCACGGCTCTTCTTGACTGGAATTGGCGCGCAGTATAACGAGCGTGGCGGGGAGGGCAAAGCCTGTGCGTCACGCAAGTGTGCTCAAAGTCCGCTGCTGTGGTTGAATTTCGGGCAACTTGGCTGAGCAGGGCTGAAATCAGGCTTGGAGTGCTGATTTACAAGCCGTAAACTTCGCCCCCTGCCTGCTTTGCTGCGTACTAAACTGTGCCGGCAACATGCAGATAACCATTTTATTGCTGCGGAGAGCCTAGTTTGCGCGAAATCGTCCTGATTAATATCACCGGAGAAGATCGTCCTGGGCTGACTGCGGCGATTACCGGGGTGCTGGCTCAGGGTGGCGTGAACATCCTCGACATTGGTCAAGCGGTGATTCATGACACGCTATCGTTCGGCATTTTGGTCGAGATTCCGGCCACTGAGCAAGCGTCTTCAGTACTCAAAGACCTGCTGTTTACGGCCTATAAACTCGACCAGCAGGTGCGCTTCACGCCGGTCTCTGAGGCGGACTATCAGCAGTGGGTTGCTGTGCAAGGTAAGCCGCGGCACATAGTTACCTTGCTGACGCGCAAGGTAACGGCTGAGCAATTGCAGCGCGTTAGCTCGATTACTGCCAAGTACGGGTTGAATATCGATCATATCGATCGCTTGTCGGGGCGCATGCCGCTGGATACCCCGGCCGATCAAGGCAAGGGTTGCATTGAGTTCTCCGTGCGCGGTGAGCCAGCAGACCCGCAGGCGTTACGCGCCGAGTTTCTCAGCGTGGCGCAGGAGCTGAATGTGGATATCGCCTTTCAGCGCGATTCGCTATTTCGGCGTAACCGGCGCTTGGCAGTATTCGATATGGACTCAACCCTGATTGAGGCTGAGGTCATTGATGAGTTGGCCAAGGCGGCCGGCGTGGGTGAGCAAGTTGCCGCGATTACTGAGCGAGCGATGCTCGGTGAACTGGATTTTCGCGCCAGTTTCAAGGAGCGTTTGGCGCTGCTCAAGGGCTTGCCGGAATCTACCCTTGAGCAGGTCGGCGCCAGCTTGCGCTTAACCGAGGGCGCCGAAACGCTGTTTGCCGAACTCAAACGCTTAGGTTACAAAACCGCGATTCTTTCCGGTGGCTTTAGCTATTTTGCCAAGCAGTTGCAGGTCAAGTTAGGTATCGATTATGTGTTTGCCAATGAGCTGCAAATTGTCGGTGGTCAGCTGACCGGGATTGCCGTTGAGCCGATTGTTGACGCTCAGCGTAAGGCTGATCTGTTGCGCGAGCTGGCTGACAAAGAGGGTTTGCGTCTGGAGCAAACAATTGCCGTTGGTGATGGCGCCAATGACTTGCCGATGCTGGCGTTAGCCGGTTTGGGTGTGGCCTTTCGTGCCAAGCCACTGGTCAAGCAGTCTGCTAAACAGGCTATCTCGACCCTCGGGCTGGACGGTATTTTATACCTGCTCGGCTTTCGCGATCGTGACGGCAACGACTAATCGATAACCCATAAAAAAACCGCCTGCTGGCGGTTTTTTTATGCGCGTGAGTTTACTCTTCGTCGCCTGCCGAAAAGTCATAATCCATCGACTGGGCCGGGCCTTGCAGGTAGTGGCCCTGAATGTAATTAACGCCGGCTTGCCAGAGTGTCGATAGTACGCTGGCGCTTTCAACAAAGGGCACGATGGTCAGCTTGGCTTGTGCATGCAGGCTTGCCAACAGGGTTTTTAAGGCCTCTTGGTTGTCTGCTGTGGACAGGTCTTGCGAGAACGAGCCGTCGACTTTCACAAAGTCGATACTCAAGTGTTTTAAGGTGTTGAACGGGTTTAGCGAGCAGCCGAACTGGCTTAAGCCGACTTTGCAGTGCAACTGGTTAAGTCCGAGGGTCAAGGCTTTAGCTTGCTTTAGGTAAGCGATTGCATCAGGTTCGCTGATCTGGAAAATCAAGGCATCAGAGGGTAGTCGGGCCGCCTTGAGTGCCACGCTGAGCCATGGCAATAGTGTCTTGTCCTGCAGGCTGGCGCTGGATAAGTTGATGAACAGCCGAGTGCTGTGACCTTTGCTGCGATGTTGGGCGAGCAGCTTGATCGAGTTGAGAATCACCCAGCGATCAATTTTTTCGGCCATGCCGGCATCTCTCGCCGCGTTGAGAAACTCCAGTGGCGGGATTTCCTCACCTTGCGGGTTGAGCATGCGCAGGAGTACTTCGTAGTGCTCATGGCTGTCACCGCGCAGGCTAATAATCGCCTGAAATAACAAGCGAAAGCTGTTGTTCTCTAACGCCTGTTGCAACATGGCTACCACGCTGCCACGGCTGGCCGCAGCGGCCAGTTCGTCGGCCGGATTAAACAGCTTTAGGGCGTTGCCATCGGCTATCTCATCGGCGGAGCGGTGCGCGCGGTTAATTACCTCTTGGCCGCTTGGGGTTTTCTCATTTACCCCGGCGCAGCCGATGGACAATGTGGTTTGTAAGGTGCGGCCGTTAATTTCAAATAACTGAGCTTCAACCTTTTTTAGCAGCGCGCTCAAGCTCGCTTGGCTTTGCTCGGGTGTTTGCCCTGGTTGTAGGGCGGTAAAAACGTCATCACCGAAGCGGGCTAGTTGTGTCTGCTCGCCAAAATGTGTGCGCAGCAGGCCGGCCATGTCGGCCAGCAATAAATCGATGCCAGCGAGTCCTGTGTCCGCCAGCAGGTTGGCGTAGTTATCAATGCGAATATAGGCGACGCTAGCTGGCAGCCCAGCATTGACTGCGCGCTCGGCGGCGGCGTCGATCAGTTCAAGAAAGTGACTGCGGTTGTGCAGCCCGGTAACCAGGTCTTGACTGCTGATTTCGCGCAGCTTTTGCTCAAGCTCAGCATTACCGCCTTCGGCGCGAATAACCACTTGAATACAGGGTTCTCCGGCATAGGTTGCCGGTGAGAAGCTCATGCGGGCCCGGAAGGACTGGCCGCTTTCATTGACGCCGGTGCAAGCCAGTTCCGTGTTGCCTTCGGCGTTTTGGTAGTTCTTCAGGAAATCTTTGAAGCTGGCTTGATCGCTGCTGGCGATCAGGTCAATCATCGGTACGCCCTCCAGCTCCTCGCCATCTTCGTAGCAAAACATCTCGAGGTAGGCTCGGTTGGCGTAAATATGCATGCCTTCGTGCACATAGGTAATGGCATCGACCGAGCTGTCGAGCAGTAACTGGCAGCGCTTTTCTGTTTCGCGCAGGGCAACCTCGGCTACTCGTCGGGCGCGACGCTCGTTGAGGTTGGCCAGTTCGCGGCTGGCGACGAGCATCAAACGCTCGTCTTCACCTTGGGGAAGAGCATCTTGGGCGCCGAGGGCCAACGCCTCGGTAATGCTGTCGGAGTCATTGCCGTCGGTGAGTTGGATAAACGGAATGTCTTTGGCTTGCCTGCGTATGGCTGTCATGGCCTCATGCGGGTCGAGGTTTTCACTGCTCGGCGCGGCAATCAGAAGATCCCAGCTTTGCGCGAGCGCTTGGGCCAAGTCGTCGCTTGAAACTAAGCGGTGCACGCGAGTGGCATGCCCTGAATTGCGAAACAAGCTAACCAGTCGCTCGGCCTCGTTCTGCGAGTCTTCAAGAATCAGCAGTCGTATAGTTTTTTTTTCAATGGCCATGGTCAATTCTTGAATTGCGCCAAACGGGCGCAAAAAGGCGATAAAAGGTGGTTTTTTGCAATCTACAGCGACTTCCAAAGTGAGTCAAAGTCTTCCTCGCCTGCTTTAGCCTGACGGCTCGGGGCTGTGACAGGTGTCCCTTGTGAACTACTGGCAGCCTCTACTTTGCGGTATTCAAATTGGCTGAAACTGCCGGTACTGGTTTGCTTACGGCTGAGTATGGCGCGTTGTTCGCTGCCATTTAAATTGATTAGCACTTTGTTGCCTTCCTGAAAGGGAAGGCGTGGGGTAATCAAGGTTGCTGGGCGAGATATGGCAGCAATGGCGGGCAGTAGCAAGGCACGCAGAAATTGGCTGCTTTGCTCTGTTTTGCGCATCAGTTGCAGGCCGCACGGTTGTGCAAATGGCGCGACCAGTTCGATGCCCATCTGCGTGCCGCCACCGCGGACCTGACGGATCCAGCGTACTACAGCAACGCTCCAGGCTTGGTTGGGGGCGTCTTGTAAGGCGATGATTTCCCCCGCCTGCAATTGCCCTGGAACCTCTTTTGGCCACGACAGGCAGTAACCGCCAGGGCTGTGGTTGACTATCGGCAGGGTGAACGTTGGGAACAGCTCTACTGCAGTTTTCTCCGTCTGTTTTTGCTCTTGCTGGGTTGATGCGGCCCCTTGGTAGACGATCTCTTCCATGGGCAATCCCGGCTCCCAGTGCGTAATGCGTTGCGCATCAAATGCACCGCCCCAGATGTCGGGCGGGGTCTCCATTGCTTGGGCCGAGAAGTTCACGGCTTGCTTTGGCTTTTGCAGTACTTCGTTGAAGATTCTCTGCTCGGCAATAAAATAATGCACCGAACTCATGCCGATGCTTAATGTCAGGCTGCCTTGGCCGCTGTTGCGTTGAAAGGTGCGCTCGGAAATATCCCCCCATGCGGCACTTAAATGTTGCAGAACGTCCTGGCTGAAGTCATCAGGCACATATAGCGGTGCTTGCTTGCGATTTTCGACCGATAGCAGCAAGTATTCGCGAATGGCATCAGCCAGTGGTTGGGTGTTTATGCCGAGTAACTTATTCGGCTCACCGGCGGTGAACAGCGACTTATAACGTGGTGGCCCGTCAACCAATGGGGCAATGGCAAATAGACTTGAGGGCAGGCTGGCCGGCTGTAGCTTGACCATTGCACACCAGTGCTTGAGGGCCTCGGCTAAACGGGCAATACCACTTTGGCGCATTTGATTGCAGCGCGCGCAACCGAGCAGCAGGGCAATGAGGTAAGCGTGCTCAAGGCTGACGCTGATTTTCGGTGTTTGCACGGCTGAATCGTCGTTAACTTGAATATGTTGCACGTCGCGAGTGCAACCAATTTGGTAGAGCTGGTGAAGCTCCAGCCACAGCCCTTCGGGCACCGGGCAATATAACTGGCTAGCGCGGATCAGCGAGCCGCAGAGGCTCTGCGTTGCGCGTTGTAACGCGGTTACCAAACGCTGCAATGGCTCGCGGGCGGTGCTGTTGATTTCCTCCGCCACGATCAGTTTATAGCCGGTACTTAAGTGATTTTGCAGCGCCTGGCAAAGATTGGCGACTTTGCGTGGCCGTTCATCGAGCACCACCGCCTGATTTAGAAAGTGCCGCTCAAGATGCAGGCAAACGTAATAGACCTCTGGGCGCAGTAACTCAAGTAGTTGCAGGCGGGTGTCCGTAGGGCAGACCAGTTGATTCAGCTCAACCAGGGCCTGGTACAGCAGGCGTGCTGTTTCACCGATATTGGCTTTCGGCAAGCCTGCGACCCAGCGCTTGACTTCGCGCGGGCTAGGCTCGCAAAAAGTCAGGCTTTGCTGGCGTGGCGTGGGTACGCGCAGCAGCAGGTGAGGGCTCTGTTTATCCATGAAACTGCAGTGCTCCAGCGCCATTGTGGGACTAAAAGTTATTAGCCGGATGTTTTTCAAACCTTAGCAGTATCTCGCTGAGCCTGCCGCCTATCTGAACACTGGGTGCTTGGCCAGAAGTACTGCGGTGCAAGGTCTGTTGTGGTTTGGTAGCACTGCATGGAGCCCTATTTCGTTGGCGCTCAATCTATGCTGTATGCAGTGATTGCTCGTGTGAGGCGTACATGTGCTCGGCTTATACGCTGCTAGCGCCGAGACGCTGACCCATGCGCACCGGGCTGCTAGCCCCTAGTTCTTGCGCCCACTGCACCTGCTCTGGACCGAACAACACAATGGCGGTAGAGCCGAGTTTGAAGCGGCCTAACTCTGCGCCTTTCTCTAGGGTAATAGCTGTGCGTGCAGCAGCGTCATAACGGCTGGTTTTCAGCTCGCGCTTGGGCGGCGTAACCAGGCCTGCCCAGACGGTTTCGATTGAGGCAACGATCATGGCGCCGACAAGTACTACCGCCATTGGTCCGCGTTCAGTATCGAAAATGCACACTGCGCGTTCGTTGCGGGCGAACAACTCGGGCACGTTCTCGGCCGTGGTTTGGTTGACCGAGAACAGCCGGCCGGGCACGTAAACCATCTCGCGCAGGGTGCCGGTCAGCGGCATGTGCACGCGGTGATAGTCTTTTGGCGACAGGTAAATGGTGGCAAATTCACCGCCCATAAACTCAGCGGCACGGGCGCTGTCGCCACCCAATAGTTCGAGCACGCTAAAGCTATGACCTTTGGCTTGAAAGATCCGCCCATGTTCGATTTTGCCCAGTTGGCTTACGGCGCCGTCGGCTGGGCTAAGCACCGCTTGCGGGCTGTTGTCGAGTGGTCTTGCACCGTCTTTGAGGGCGCGGGTGAAAAAAGCGTTGAAGTGTTCGTAGCTGTCCAGTTGCTCTACGGCCGCTTCGCTCATGTCGACTTGGTATTGTTTGGCGAACCAGTTAATTAAACGACTTTTGAACCACTGCACCCGGCACTCTGCGGCGTAGCCAATCAGGCGCGAGAGCAAGTGATGAGGCAGTAAGTATTGGCTGAGGATAAACAGGCGCTGTTGCATAGAGACTCCTTGAGGATACTTAAATATAGGTTCGGTCACTGCCTTGTGGGGCAGTGGCCTATGTTCAGATTTCGACTGGCGTGTCGGGGTGATTGCCCCACTCACCCCACGATCCGGCATAGCCTTTGACGCGTGGATAACCCAGTGCTTTGGCGATTAGATAAGTAAGGCCTGAGCGGTGGTGGGTTTGGCAGTGGGTGATGATTTCTTTGTCAGGGGTTATGCCTAGCTCGAGCAAAATTTGCGGCATATCACTGCGGATACGCAGGTGGCGCTCTGCGTCCATGGCCCGCGTCCACTCAAAGTTGACGGCCCCGGGGATATGTCCAGCTTTAGCCGCGAGCTTCTTCTCGCCGCTGTATTCGCCGGCGGAGCGTGCATCCCAGATGGCTAAGTCGGCAGCGCCCAAACGACTCTGCACGTATTCACGGCTGGCAGTTGGGCCTTGCTGCACGGTTAATGAAAGCGTCGCAGTGTGTGGGGCCGGCGTGGTCTGGCTGAGTTCGCGATGCTCTGCTAACCAGGCTGTTAGGCCGCCATTGAGGTAGTGATAGTGGCTATGGCCAATGACGTCGAGCAGCCAGATAAATCGCCCGGCCCAGCCGCCGCCTTCGTCGTCATAGACCACGTATACGGCCTCAGGGTTGTGCCCTAACTCGCCAAACAGGGCGTTTAGTTCTGTCACGCTGGGCAGTAGGCCTGGGGCCGGTGGCTGGCCCAGTTGCGTGCGTTTTGGGTCTACAAAATGTGCGCCCGGAATGTGTCCTTCGGCGAAGCGCGCCGCGCTGGTCAAGTCGACCAGAATCAGCTCTGCTGCGTCTAAGCGGGTGGCTAAATCAGCCGGTTCGATAACCAGCGGCAGGGCTGCGAAGGCGGACATGTGGGGCCCTTTCAGTAAAGTTAAGGTGGCGATTGTAACGCAATGGCTATTGCCCGCGTTTGGCAAAGCTGGTCAGCGCGCGCTCAATGCATTGCACGGTTTTAGCGAGGGCTTGCACGGTTACATCGCTGAGCTCATGACCGGATTGATCAGCAATCAACAGCATGGCCACACGATCATTGTTGGCGATTGAGCGCAGTATCAGGTGCTCGCTGGGGAACAGGCTCTTCAGGTTGCCGGGCAGTAGTGCTGAGTATTGAGCTATGTTGGCTGGGCTCAAACGCAACTGAGCGGGCTTGCTGAGGAGCTGTTTCAGCACCTGGCTTTGGCTCGGGTCGATGCTTGCTGGTATGGCCTCTTTGGGCAAGCCGAGGCTTTGCTGGCTGACTAAGCGGCTGTGGTTGCGGTCGGCCAGCAGCAGCAGCAAACGCTGTATGCCACAGGCTTGCAGGGCTTCACGAATGCACAGGGTCAACTGCAACACGTTACTGAATGGGCTGGGCGTGCGCAGTAATTCACTGCAGTGTTTGCGCCAAATATCCACCCCGCTATTTGCTGGCTGGGCGGGGGCAGGTGGTTTTTCAGTTTGCAGGTGCCGCGCCTGCCACGGCCATAGCAGGGCTTGCGCCGGATGCCATAAGTCGGCCATAGAGTGTTTGCGGGCGCTGTTTACGGCTTGTTGGTGCACCAGTGGTTGTAGGTCGCTTACGCTTAGTTGCAGATACAGCCCGGTTAGCTGCTGCCAACGTGACGTCTGCGTACAACTCCAGGCTTGGTGTGCAGAAATCGCCAGTCCGTTTGCCAGCCAGATGCAATTACTCGGTGGCATCATCCAGCGGCGCAGCTCACTGTCGTCATCCAGCGGCGGTTGCTGTTGGGCGGGGTGTTCGTGTTGGCGAGCGATGCGTAGCGCTTTGACTATTTTTCGCCGGTCACCGAGGAACAGTCGATAGCCGAGTAATATCCACTCTGGCAGTCGCCACTTTTCAGCTAAAGCCAAGCAGATTTTTAGCAGCGGTACGCCAAGTAATTGCTGTTCGACCTTGCTGGACGCTTCGCCATTGACCAGTACGCGCTGCTCCCAGGCGGTAAAAAGTTCAGGGTGCTTGGCAACCAGCGGCCATAAAGGCGCTAAAAATAGCAGGCTGCTGCAATTGATCTCATGCCACAGACGCGCCAGGCGTGCACCAAACAGACCGTTAGCTTGCTGGGCCGCGTGGCGACTGAGCAATTGCAGTTGGCGTAATTCAAGCGGGATCGCCGCGCCGTCCACTGGGGTTAGTAAATTGAGCAAGTTTTCTGCGCTCTCTAGGCCTAAGCGTGAGAGCGCTACCTCAAGGTTGCCCGTGGGGTCGCTAAGACTGCTCTTGCTGCGGTTGGCTGCACGTAAAACCATTAGCGCCAAGGTCGGACTGGTTTGCAGCGCCCCAGCGATATCGCCTAATGAGCTGCGGTTATCACGCAGGGCTCTTAAGACTCTGCGATGCTCGTTGTCGCTAACTGGCAGGCGTACGCCGTCGAGCTCTTTAAGCCAGGCGCTGAGACTGTGTGGCAGGGGTTTATTAGTTGACATAGGCTCGGGTCGAATTGGCTTTTCGCGCTAAGTGGCTATAGTCTGGCTCATAAGATCCGATAAGTAGAAGAGTTGTTTGCAAAGACTCTTCATCACCCCTTGGTAAGCTTTTTCTAATGATTAAAATCATCGGCATCATCGTCGTGCTCGGCTGCGTTATCGGCGGGTTTATTCTATCTGGCGGCAAGTTCATGGCGCTTATTCACCCCTTTGAGGTGTTGATTATTGGCGGTGCTGCTTTAGGGGCTTTTCTCCAAGCTAACCCCGCCAGCACCTTTATGCATGTATTCAAAAAATCGTTGACGATGTTCAGCTCGCGCTTTACCCATACCTACTACCTAGAAGTGTTAAAGATGCTTTACGAGATTCTTAATAAGAGTCGTCGTGAGGGCATGATGGCGATTGAAGCGGATGTCGAAGATCCTGCTGCTAGCCCGATTTTCAGTAAATATCCGGGTATCCTTAAAGATGCGGGAATGACTGCATACGTTTGTGATTATCTGCGAATTATGTCGTCCGGCAACATGGCACCGCACGAGCTGGAAGGCTTGTTCGACATGGAGCTGACAAGCCTTAAAGAAGAGCTTGATCATCCCGCTCACGCGGTTGCGAAAGTCGCCGATGGCATGCCTGCCATGGGGATCGTGGCAGCAGTTTTGGGGATCGTGATCACTATGTCTATTTTGGCCTCGGCAACCAATGCGCAAATCGGTGAGAAGGTAGGCACGGCGCTGGTAGGTACCTTCCTTGGGATTCTTGCTTCTTATGGTTTTTTTGGCCCCCTTGCTGGCGCCTTGGAGCACGATGCCAAGGAAGAGCTAAATGTCTACGAGGCGATCAAGGCCTGCTTGGTCGCCTCGGCCTCCGGCATGCCGCCGACCCTGGCTGTGGAGTTCGGTCGCAAGGTGCTGTTCCCGGCCCATCGGCCAAGCTTCAGTGAGCTTGAGCAAGCCATGCGTGGTAGCTAAACGCCATGGAAAATAATCAGCCGATTATCGTCAAACGGATCAAGAAGATTGCTGGCGGCCACCACGGCGGCGCTTGGAAGATTGCCTTTGCCGACTTCGCCACGGCGATGATGGCGTTTTTCATGGTGATGTGGCTGATGGGGTCGGCTACACCAGAGCAGAAAAAAGCCATTTCAGGCTACTTCCAAGACCCAGTCGGTTTTACCGAGAGCGCCAGTCCCTATGTGATTGACTTGGGTGGTACGCCAACCCCGGCGCCGGATAGAACGCTTAATCCTGAAGTTAAGGATGAAGTTGACGCTGGGCCGGATCAGGATGTGGGTAAAGAGGCGGAAGTCAATCCCAAGGTCGATCCCGCTCAGGCCGAAAGCTTAGCCGAGCAGATCGAGCGAGAGCGCCTTGAACTGTTGCTACAAGAGTTGCAAAACAAAATCGAAGAAAACCCGCAGCTGAAGAATTTTAAAGACCAAATTCTGTTTGAGATCACTCAGGACGGTTTGCGGATTCAAATTATGGACGCCGCCAATCGGCCGATGTTTGCCAGTGGCAGCGCTAATCTTGAGCCGTATTTCGAAGACATCTTGCTGGCCATGGCCGACACTATTAAGGCCGTGCCCAATAAAGTCAGCTTTAGTGGCCATACCGACGCCAAGCCCTTTGGTGGCCGTGGTGATTACGGTAACTGGGAGCTGTCGGCTAATCGGGCCAATGCCGCACGTCGTGCCTTGGTGTTTGGTGGTGTGCCGGATGATCAAGTCGCGCGGGTGGTCGGCTATGCCTCATCGGCGTTATTCGATCGAGATAATCCACTTAATCCGGTCAACCGGCGCATCGATATTGTGGTTATGACCAAAAAAGCTCAGCGCGATATCGAGGGCGAGCAAGAAGCTGAGCCCGCTGTGCCGCTGGATCCGCCGGGCGCGTCAGGCTCAGGCTTGGCACCGCCAGCGCCGCTTGGTGAACCCTTACAGGTGCCGCAGTTGCGCGAAAAGCTGAATATATTTGAAGACGGTGCGTTACAGCTCGATCAGGTCCCGGCTAAACGTTAAAGTTTTAGCCACAAAAAAACCGCGACGATGATCGCGGTTTTTTTGTGGCTGATTGTTTAGGTAAGGCTACTGAGGATATGCCGATAACTGTTCATCCGCTGCTGCTGGATTCTCCCCTCGTCCAAGGCCTTGAGCAGTGCGCAGCCGGGTTCGCGGTCGTGTTTGCAATCGCGGAAACGACAGTGGCCGAGCAGCTCGTGGAACTCGATAAAACCGGCTTCCACATCGTCGCGGCTGACATGGCCGAGGCCAAATTCACGAATACCCGGAGAGTCGATCAGCTTACCGCCGCCCGGGAAGTGAAACAGGCGTGCGGTGGTGGTGGTGTGGGTGCCTGCGCCGGTTTGCTCTGATAGCGGGCCGACGCGGGTATCGACACCCGGTAGCAGGCTGTTAACCAGCGACGACTTACCTACGCCCGACTGGCCGACAAACACGCTAACGTGGCCATTGAGGCGCTCTTGCAAGGCCTGCATGCCGTCGCCGTCGTGGGCGGAAACCTCCAGCAGCGGATAACCCAGTTGGCGATACACGGCTAGCAACGCCGCGAGTGCTGGACCGTTTTGCGCGTCGATCAAGTCGGCTTTGTTCAGCAATAGCAGCGGGGTAATCCCTGCGTGTTCGGCGGCGACCAAATAGCGGTCGATCAGATTTGGGTGTGGCTCAGGCAGTGGCGCAAACACAATCACAATCAGGTCGACGTTGGCCGCCACAGGCTTGAGCTGACCGCGGCTGTCGGGGCGACGTAATTCGGTGTCACGCGGCAATTGCGCGACAATTACGCCAATGCCTTGGTTGCCGGCGCGCCAGACCACTTGGTCGCCCGTAACGAGGGCTGGCAGGTTGGCGCGTAGGTGGCAGCGGCACACTTCGCCGGCCAGTTCGCCATCCAGCGCCTCAACTTCTACCTGTACGCCGAAGTGAGCAATCACCAGGCCGAGCTGCTCGGGGCCGAGATCGCCGCCTTCGAGGGTGTCGAGGGTATTGGATTCACGTTTGGCGGCGCGGGCGGCGCGTTCTTCCTGAATCTTCTCGATACGCCAGTTTTGCCGGCGGTTGAGTTGGCGTTTGGCCATGGGACTTCCAAGTGGGGAGTGTTGCGGGAGAATAAAGCGTGGCGCAGTTTAGCACGCTAAACTGCGCGTCTATGCCGAGGAGTAGCATCATGCAAAACCCACTGAATTTGATCTGGATTGACCTAGAGATGACCGGTCTGGAGCCGGAAACTGACGTGATCATTGAGATGGCCACCATCATCACTGACAGTCAGCTCAACGTGTTGGCCGAGGGGCCGGTGATTGCCGTGCATCAAAGCGATGCGTTATTGGCTGGAATGGATGAATGGAATACCCGCACCCACGGTGAAAGCGGCTTGGTGCAGCGGGTGCGTGACAGCAAAATCAGTCAGGCTGAAGCCGAGACGCAAACCATCGCGTTTATTGAGCAGTGGGTGCCTAAGGGCAAATCGCCTATTTGCGGCAACAGCATCGGCCAGGATCGGCGCTTTCTATGTCGTTATATGCCGACGTTAGAGGCGTTCTTTCACTACCGGAACTTGGATGTATCAACCTTGAAAATTTTGGTTGAGCGCTGGGCACCGCAGCTGAAAGACGGTTTGCAAAAGAAGGGCACCCATCAGGCGTTGGACGATATTCGCGAGTCGATTGCCGAGTTGCAGTACTACCGTAAGCACTTCATCAAAGAGTGATGGCCGTGGCGGCTCCAAACATGGCGGACTGTTCGCTGCGCTCCTGAGTCCGCCCTACGTCTGCTTTACCGTTGGTGCTGAGCCAGCGCCCAGGCCACATGCTCGCGCACCAGCTCAGATGGATCGTCGCGTCGCGTTTCGAGTGCTTCTAGCACCGGAATGCTTGACGGTGCATTGCCTAGGCCCACGGCCAAATTGCGCAGCCAGTTTTCAAAGCCGGTCCGGCGCAGCGGCGAGCCTTCGGTGCGGCTGAGGAACTGGTCTTCAGTCCAGCGAAACAATTGCGCCAATTCACTGTTGTCCAGTTGGTGGCGCGGCTGGAAGTCGCCTTGGCTGGTGGGGCGGGCGAAGCGGTTCCATGGGCAGATGATTTGGCAGTCGTCGCAGCCAAATACCCGATTGCCGATTAGCGGGCGCAGCTCAAGCGGAATCGCACCCTTCAGTTCGATGGTCAGATAGGAGATGCAGCGCCGCGCATCCAGCACATAGGGGCCGATAAAGGCGCCAGTCGGGCAAATATCCAAGCAAGCCGTGCACTTACCGCAGTGCTCGCTGCTGTGGGGCGCATCCACCGGCAGGGGCAGGTCGACAAATAATTCGCCGAGAAAAAACCAGCTGCCGGCTTTGCGGTTAAGCACGAGGGTGTTTTTGCCGATCCAACCGAGGCCTGCTTGCTGGGCGATGGCTTTCTCCAGCACAGGTGCGCTGTCAACAAAGGCGCGATAACCGAACGGCCCGATGGCTTGCTGAATGCGCTCGGCCAGTTGTTGCAGGCGTTTGCGAATCAGCTTGTGATAGTCGCGGCCCAAGGCGTAACGCGAAACATAGGCCGTTTCCGGCTGGCTAAGGCGTTTGCTCATCTCGGTGTCGCCGGGCAGGTAATCCATGCGCAGGGATATCACCCGCAGCGTGCCGGGCACCAGTTGGTCTGGGTGCGAACGCTTGCTGCCGTGCGCGGCCATGTAGTCCATCTCGCCGTGATAACCGGCATCCAGCCAGCGCTGCAGATGCTCTTCGTGTTCGGCCAAGTCCAGTCCGGCGATGCCAACTTGTTGGAAGCCCAACTCGCGGCCCCAGTCTTTGATGGCGTGGCTGAGGTGGTCGAGGTCGAGGGTGGGTGTGTGCATAAACAAGAAACCACGGTGGAGATGGGTATAATTCTGCCAGACATTGGAGCTTTCGCATGCGACTACTGACTTGAAAACCACCGAACCTGATCCGACATGGCCGGTTGCACTCTACAGCGCCGCGCAAATGCGTGCGCTGGATGCCCGCTTAATTGCTGCGGGCACTCCCGGATTTGCGCTGATGCAGCGTGCTGCCCATGCCGCGTGGCGAGCCTTGCGCAAGCGTTGGCCGGATGCGCGCGCGGTCAGCGTGCTGGTGGGCGGTGGTAATAACGCCGGTGATGGTTATTTGCTCGCCGCCTTGGCGCAGCGTGCCGGCTGGAACGTGCAGGTGTTGAGCCTAGCGGCGCCCCATACGCTGCGCGGCGATGCGGCGCTGGCGTGTGCAGAGGCTGTGGCCGCGCATGTGCCCATGGCAGCGTGGCAGGCGAACACGGCATTGTTTGGGGTGCTGGTCGACGGTTTGCTCGGCACCGGGTTGAGCGGTGCGGTGCGCGCGCCTTACGTGCAGGTCATCGAGCAGATTAATGCCAGCGGCTTGCCGGTGCTGGCGCTGGATTTGCCCTCGGGCCTCTGCGCCGATACCGGCGCGGAGCTGGGGGTTGCGGTGCGCGCCGAACTTACGGTGAGCTTTATTGGTCTGAAAGTGGGCCTGTTTACCGGTGATGCGCCGGACCTGGTTGGTCGCTTGGTATTTGATGATCTGCAGGCGGATCCCACCCTGCTGGCGCAGCAGCCGGCCACGGCGCAGCGGTTGGCGGCAAGCAGTTTGCCGTGCTTGGCTGCCCGCAGCCGCACCGCACATAAGGGCCGCTTTGGGCATCTGTTGGTGGTCGGCGGCGATCGCGGGTTCGGTGGGGCCGCCTTGTTGACGGCGCAAAGTGCGCTGCACTGTGGCGCCGGCATGGTCTCTTTGGCCACCCGCAGCGAACATGTGGCGGCAGCCTTAACCCGGCAGCCGGAGGTGATGGTGCATGGCGTGGCTTCGGCCAATCAGCTGCTCGGTATGGCGGCGAAGGCGGACGTGCTGGTGATCGGTCCCGGTTTGGGGCAAGAGGCGTGGGGGCGCAGCTTGCTAAGCGCGGCAGCGCAGCAGGCAGTAGGCCAAGTGTGGGATGCGGATGCCTTGAATCTGCTGGCCGGCAGTGCTGTGCGCTTGCCTAAGGATGCACTGCTGACCCCGCATCCGGGGGAGGCTGCGCGCTTGCTAGGGCTAAGTATTGCTCAGGTTCAGGCTGATCGCCCAGCCGCAGCGCTAGCCTTGGCGGCACGCTATCAGGCCGTTGTAGTGCTAAAGGGCGCAGGTAGCGTAATTGCTGCCCCCGATGGTCGTTTAGCCCTGTGTGATCGCGGTCATCCGGCGATGGCCGGTGCCGGCTTTGGTGATGTGCTGGCCGGTGTCATTGGTGCGTTGCGTGCGCAACACTTGGCCGCGTTTGAGGCGGCCTGTTTAGGTGTGTGGCTGCATGCGCGAGCCGGAGAGTTGTGCGGCGCGGCGGGTCGTGGTTTGGCGGCGGGCGCACTGCTGGCCACCATTGGTCAGTTATTAGAGGAGCATTCGCCATGTTTGTTGTGATGTTGATGGCGATTAGCCAAAGGATTTTGCCATGCACAATGTGACGTTATATATCGAGGGTGAGGAGGCCATGCTGGCGTTTGGTGCTCGGCTCGCGGAACTCACCGAGGGGCGTGGCATCCTCTATTTGCACGGTGACCTCGGCGCCGGTAAAACCACCTTGTCACGCGGGCTGATTCGCGCCCTAGGCCACGTTGGTGCGGTAAAGAGCCC
>JBBKVZ010000046.1:0-2811 GCA_037968715.1 Pseudomonas sp. | reverse complement strand
TATCGTAAAGCTGATCGCTTAATGCTCGGCGTCCTCTGGCTCATGTTGCTCTACTCGCTGGGCATCGCCGCTTGGAATGGCAGCTGGGGGCAAGCACTGCTGGTGGGCGGCGGCACAGTCGCTTGCATGCAGCTGTTGGCGGCCATGATTCCGGCCACACGCCTATTACGCTGCCTAATCGGCTCCGCATTTATGGTCATGGTGGCACTGCAGATCAACCAAACCGGCGGCATGCTCGAGATGCACTTTGGCATTTTTGTTCTGCTGGCTTTCTTGGTGTACTACCGCGACTGGCTACCCGTTTTAGTGGCAGCCGCGGTTATTGCGGTGCACCACCTGAGCTTCTTCGCCCTGCAACAAGCCAGCGCCGGGGTGTTTATGATCGTCGGCGGCAGTTGGCCAATAGTGTTCCTGCATGCGTTCTACGTGGTCATGGAAAGCGCCATTTTGATTTATCTGGCCACCCAAACTCACCAAGAGGCGCTGGAAAGCCAAGCACTTATGCAAACGGCCGAGCACCTGACTCGGCATGCCGAGGCGGTCGATTTACGTTATCGCAGCCCCGCCACCGGCGATGTCGGCAAACGTTTCAACCACTTCCTGAGCCTGCTCGATGAGCTGGTCAGCCAAGTGGTGCGCGACACCCAAGGCCTCGATGAGACCGGGCGCAATTTGGCCCAAGCCACCCAGCAACTGCGTGAAGGTTCCAGCCGGCAACAGGACGAAACCATCTACATGAGCAGCGCCATGCAGCAAATGAGCACGGCCATCGACGAAGTAGCGCGCCATGCAGACCAAGCCGCCCGCGCAGCTCAAGGTGCTAATACGCAGGCCAGCGAAGGCAGCACTGCGGTGAACCACACCCATGCCGAGATCACCAAGCTGGCCGCTTTGATCGACAATACCGACGGCGAAGTGCAGTCCCTTGCGCAACAGTCAGAGCAGATCGGCAAGGTTCTCGAAGTGATCCGCGCAATTGCCGAGCAAACCAACTTGCTGGCCCTCAACGCCGCCATCGAAGCTGCCCGCGCCGGCGATCAAGGCCGTGGGTTTGCCGTGGTGGCTGACGAGGTGCGCAACTTGGCGCAAAAAACCGCCGCCTCTACCGCTGAAATTCAAGACATCATCGGCCGCCTGCAAAACGGCAGTCGCCAAGCCGCCGCTGCCATGCAGGAGAGCCGGACCAGCGTCAATCGCTGCGTCACAGACACCCAGCACATCGCCCAGTTGTTTGCCGCCGTCGCCCAGGAAATCCACGCCATTACCCAAATGAACGAGCTGATCGCCTCCGCCACCCATCAACAGGCGGCGGTTAGCAGCGAGGTCAATCAACACTTAGGCAGCGTGCAGCAAGTGGCCGAGCGAAATGCCCATGACGCCCAAGAGCTGAACAACGAAAGCCAGCGCCTCAGTTCATTGGCGCAGCACCTCGGCACCCTCAGTGCGCGCTTCCAAACCAGCGGCTAACGACTGTCGATACTGTTGCGGCGTTTGCCCGTACCAGCGCCGAAATGCCCGATAAAACGGTGACAGCTCGGCAAAACCACAGGCCCGCGCCACCTCGCGCAGAGGCTCCGCGCCCTGCAGCAACTCGCCGCAGCGCTGGCGCTGAACTGCTTCGCGCAGGGCACGAAAGCCTTGGCCCTGTTGCAGCAGGGCGCGCTGCAAACCCAACGTCGACAAACCCAGCGCCTGTGCGCACACCGCTAGGTCACAGCGTTCACGCCCCAGACGCAAGGCTATTTGGTAGCGCAGGCGGTTGAGTAATTGATTTTCATACAGCCCGGCCAGCAACTGTTCGGCGTGCACACTAAGCACCGCTAAAATCGCCGGGTTGGCACTGCGCAATGGGCGCGCCAGTAAGGCCTGCGCAAAGAACAGCCCGTCATGGGCCTGACTAAACTGCGGCAGCAACCCGAACAGGCGTTGATGCTCGCAGACATTCGCAGGCTTGGCATGCCGAAAGCTCAGCGCCGTCAGGCGAAATTCACCGTCAGTCAGCGCGCTCAACTGCTTAATAAACAGCTGCGCTAAACACTCCATTTGCTGGCGCAGTGGGCCGACGCCCTGATAGTCCAGATCAAGCACCAAGCAAGCCGGCGCCCCCGCTTCGCCCTCGATCAAACGCGCCGCGAACCCTCCAGACAAAATATGCTGCCAGCGCACAAATACCTGCAACGCCTCGCGCAGGGTGCTGCTAGCCTGTTGGGCATAACCGACCACATCCATCGGCCGCGGCTGCATCACCTCGCCGAGGTGCAGACCGATATTGGCATCGCCACTGAGGGCCGGCAGGGCTTGCCAGAGTTGCGGCGCCAGCTCGTGCACCAGCCGCATATCGACGGCGCCGGCACGCAGCGCAATCCCCTGATAGGCCTGCTGATAAATATGCGCAGGATCGAGCCCCAACGTTTGCATGCCCTCGTAGAGCAGGCGGCGCAATGTGGCGGAGTGAGTCATGGGAATCAGCGAATCTGCAGGCATGTGCACTCCTAGTGTGTGACCGAATAATTCATCACTCAGCCTATTTGGTCAATGCCGGACACTGTCTGCTACGGGCACTATGCGCTAACTAAAATAAGGAAGTCCGCCGATGAAGCGCAGCCTGAAAATTCTCGTTATTGCCGTTGCGGCTGTCAGCACCGGGGGTGCGTGGTACATCCACAGCAAGCAGCCCGTGCGCAGTGGCGAAGTGCACATCAGCAACCTGCAGGCGCCGGTTAACGTGCGCTACGACGAACGCGGTGTGCCACATATTCAGGCGCAAAACGAGACCGACATGTACCGCGCCCTCGGTTATGTGCATGCCCA
>JBBKVZ010000045.1:0-2588 GCA_037968715.1 Pseudomonas sp. | reverse complement strand
GCGTCGATGCTCACCGGCTCTATCGGTATGTTGCCGTCAGCCTCACTGGATGCCAATAACAAGGGCATGTACGAGCCGTGCCACGGCTCGGCGCCGGATATTGCCGGGCAGGGCATTGCTAACCCGCTGGCGACCATTTTGTCGGTGTCGATGTTGCTGCGTTACAGCTTCAATTTGCATGAAGCGGCGGCAGCCATTGAGCAAGCGGTGAGCCTGGTGCTTGATCAAGGTCTGCGCACTGGCGATATCTATAGCGCCGGCACCACTAAGGTGGGTACGGCGGCAATGGGCGATGCGGTAGTCGCGGCCCTGCGCAATTTGTGATTTTTTGCCGCGCGGCTCAGGCTGCGCGCACTCTTTATTGAAGGTAGTGCTATGAAGCGCGTAGGTCTGATCGGTTGGCGGGGCATGGTGGGTTCGGTGCTGATGCAGCGAATGCTGGAAGAGCGGGATTTCGACTTGATCGAACCGGTGTTCTTCACCACCTCTAATGTGGGCGGCCAAGGTCCGGCAGTGGGTAAAGAGATTGCCCCGCTGAAAGATGCGTACAGTATTGATGAGCTGAAAACTCTTGATGTGATCCTCACTTGCCAAGGCGGCGACTACACCAGCGAAGTCTTCCCGAAACTGCGCGAAGCCGGCTGGAAGGGTTACTGGATTGACGCCGCTTCGACGCTGCGGATGGCCGATGAATCGGTGATCGTGCTCGACCCAGTTAATCGCAAGGTGATCGATCAGTCGCTGGATGCCGGCGCTAAAGACTATATCGGTGGTAACTGCACCGTGAGTCTGATGCTGATGGCCTTGGGCGGCTTGTATGAAGCTGGTCTGGTCGAGTGGATGAGTGCCATGACCTATCAGGCAGCCAGTGGTGCTGGCGCGCAGAATATGCGAGAGCTGATCAAGCAAATGGGCGCGACCCACGCGGCAGTCGCCGATGAATTGGCCAATCCAGCCAGCGCTATTCTGGATATCGACCGTAAAGTGGCCGAAGCGATGCGCAGCGATGCCTACCCGGTGGATAACTTCGGTGTACCGTTGGCCGGTAGTTTGATTCCGTGGATCGACAAGGAGCTGCCGAATGGGCAGAGCCGTGAAGAGTGGAAGGGCCAAGCGGAGACCAACAAAATTCTTGGTCGCTTCAAGAGCCCGATCCCGATTGATGGCTTCTGCGTGCGCATCGGCGCCATGCGCTGCCATAGCCAGGCGCTGACCATCAAGCTCAACAAAGATGTGCCGATGGCGGATATCGAAAGCCTGATCAGTCAGCACAATCCATGGGTCAAGCTGGTGCCGAACCAGCGCGAGGCGAGCATGCGCGAGCTGTCGCCGACCGCAGTGACCGGTACTTTGAACGTGCCAGTCGGCCGTTTGCGCAAAATGAACATGGGTTCGCAGTATCTTGGCGCCTTTACTGTCGGCGATCAGTTGCTGTGGGGTGCTGCTGAACCGTTGCGGCGCATGTTGCGAATTCTGCTCGAGCGTTAATCCTCGTCGCAGCTAGGGCGCTGCCAGCACTCAAAACGCGTGGTTAAAATTGCTTGGCAGGGGAGCGGCGGTTACAGTGCCGCTCCCTGTTTCGCCTGAGGTCGTGCCGTGAGCCAATCTTTTAACATCGCCATCATCGGCGCTACTGGCACCGTGGGCGAAACCATCGTGCAACTGCTCGAAGAGCGTGACTTTCCGGTTGGTACGCTGCATTTACTGGCCAGTTCCGAGTCTGCTGGCAATTCGTTGCCGTTCAAGGGTAAAAACCTGCGGATTCGTGAGCTAGATGGGTTTGATTTTACCCAGGTGAAAATTGTTTTTTTTGCCGCCAGTGCGCAGGTCACCTGCAGTTACGCGGCAAAAGTACATGCGGCAGGCTGCAGTCTCATAGACCTCAGTGGTGGTTTGTCACTTGAGCAAGCGCCGCGCGTGGTTCCGGAAGCGAATGCCGAGATACTTAAGGCCCTGCAGGCGCCTTATCAGCTAACCAGCCCAAGTCCGTCCGTGGCCGCCTTAGCGACAGTGTTGGCACCCTTGTGTGCTGTGCTTGAACTGCAACGAGTGACGGTTACTGCCTGCTTGGCTGTGTCGAGTCAGGGGCGAGAGGGCATTACTGAGTTGGCGCGGCAAACAGCTGAATTACTTAATGTACGGCCGGTTGAACCGCGTTTTTTCGACCGCCAGGTGGCCTTTAATTTGTTGCCGCAGGCGGGTGTTATCGATGTCGAAGGGCATGGCTTGCTTGAAGTGCGGCTGGCGCAAGAGCTTAAGCAAGTCCTCAATTTGCCAGCGTTACGCGTGGCCGCCACATGCGTGCTGGCCCCGGTATTTTTTGGCGACACGCTGAGTGTTTCGCTGCAAACAACTGAAGTGGTCGATTTGCCGACAATTGCCGGCGTGTTGAATGCAGCTGCAAGCGTTGAGCTGGTTGAGTCGGGTGATTATCCGACTGCTGTTGGCGATGCGGTCGGGCAAGACGAGGTCTATGTCGGGCGCTTGCGCAACGGATTAGATGATGCGCGTGAACTGAATTTGTCGATTGTGTCTGATAATGTACGAAAAGGTGCTTCACTGAACGCTGTGCAAATAGCCGAGTTGTT
>JBBKVZ010000044.1:0-3817 GCA_037968715.1 Pseudomonas sp. | reverse complement strand
TCCTTGCAATTAACCGGCGCCGGCAGACTCAGCCACAGCGTGAAGCCACCGTTGGGCCGGGTCATTTGCGTACCTTGCGGAAAGTGCTGCTGCACCGCCAACTGAAAGGCCGTGAGATTCTTACGGTACTCCTGGCGGATATAGCGCAAATGCCGATCGTAACCGCCGTTCTCCAGATATGCCGCCACGGCCATCTGCGTCACACTGCAGGCGGAATAGGTACTAAAGGTTTGCAAACGCTGAATCGCCGGCTGGTACTTACCCGCCAGCACCCAACCAATGCGCACCCCCGGCGACAAGGTTTTCGAGAAGCTTGAGCAATACACCACCCGGCCTTGTTTATCCTGAGCCTTGAGCGCGCGGCTACCGCCCTCTTCATACATCAACTCACCATAGATATCGTCTTCGATAATCTGCAAATCATGACGCGCTGCCAGTTGCAGTAATTCGCGCTGACGAGCGTCAGACAACGTGCCACCCATGGGATTACTGCCACGCGCGGTAAACACCAGCGCCTTAATCGGCCACTGACTGGCTGCCAGCTGCAAGGCCTCGAGGCTGATTCCGGTGTTGGCATCACAAGGAATTTCAATCACCTTCAAGCCGAGTAAATCGGCGACTTGCAGCAAGCCGTAATAGGTCGGCGACTCAACCGCTATCAGATCGCCCGGCTGGGTCATGACTCGCAAGGTCATATGCACCGCATCGGTACAACCGTGGGTAATCACCACATCTTCTGGCGCCACCAACACACCGGCATCACGCATGCGAATCGCCACTTGTCGGCGCAACGGCTCGTAACCCGGGCTGAACATATAACCAAAAGCCTGATCCGCATGAAAACGGGTGACCTTAGCGACCTGCTGCTGCAATGCCCGCACCGGCAAATAGCTGGCATGCGGGACGGCCGCGCCCAATGGCAACACGCCTTCACGCCGCGACTCATGCAAAACCTGATTGATGATACTGCTGCGCGTGACCAGCGCCGGCCCTTCAACCTTGGCGATAGCCGGGGTCGCAGCGGTTAACGCGGCGCTCTGATGCACATAAAAACCAGACTGTGGCCGGGCGCGAATCAGGCCTTGGTCTTCCAAGTTGGCGTAGGCCTGTAACACCGTGGCATGACTGACACTCATTTGCGCACTGAGCTTGCGCACCGAAGGCACCCGCTCACCGGGGCGATAATCGCCCAAACGAATGTCTTCTGCCAATTGCTGAGCGATACGTTGATAAAGCAGTAAAGAAGTCATGCGACGAGTCCAGAGCGCTGAACCATTACAGTAGCAAAGCAATCGAAAATTGCACCGGCACAGTTCTCAACCAACACGCCAATACAGTACACACCGCGCAGCCTCTGCATTAGCAAAGCGCCCACAAAAAAGCCCCGGCGCAATCTGCAACCGGGGCTTTTTAACCACGCTGAACCTAGCGCGGAGGACTCAAATTGCCTTGCTCATCAGAGAAGACAATTTCTACTCGCCGATTTTGCTCGCGACCCCGCCGTGAGGCGTTTTCAGCCAACGGATAAGCCTCGCCAAAACCTTGCACCTGCAAACGTTTTTTATTGATACCTAAGTCTTCCAGCACACTGGCAACCTCTTGGGCGCGCTCGCTAGACAGCGCGAGATTTTGCTCTTGGCTGCCCTGATTATCGGCATAGCCTTCGATACGCACAGTGCGCCGCGGATTAAGCCGCAGGAACTGCACTAGCTTTAACAAGGTCCGATTGGCCGAGGCATTCAGTTTGGCTTGCGCAGGCTCAAACAACACATCAGACAACGTCATCACCAAACCACGATCAACCTGAGTGCGAGTCAGGCTAACCATTCGCTCGTCTTGCGCTTGGCCCTGCTGTTGCACGCTGAGTAACTTGGCATCGCGCAACGCCTGTTGCAGCCGTAACTGTTCACGCTCAAGCGTGGCAATACGCTCTTGGTTGACGACCAGCACACTGTGCTCACGGGCAATTTGGCTGAACCGCTGGCTCAGGTAAGCATAATGGCTAGCATCCGCACCGCTGCCCCAGTAACCCGAAAAACCCTCAGCTCGCGCCAATGCTTCGCCTGCACGCACCACATCCAGGGCAGAGCTACGCAGCACTAGCGGATCATGTTTAACCTTGTCGTAACTGACGCGGGCCGCATCTAACTCTTGCACGCTATGCCCCGACCCAGCGCAGCCGGCCAACAATGCAAACGCCAACAGCCCCACTTGTCGCTTAAAGCGCATCATTGCAGCTCTCCCAACTGCACACGCAAACGTTTTATACGCGTCTGCAAGAGCGCCAATTGTTCCTGACTCTTAAGTGTTAACACCTGTGCTTCAGCCAGGCGGGCATTGAGTTCGGTCTGCTCGGCCAACATCCGGGCCCGCTTGTAGTCCTGTTCAAGCATATTTTTTTGTGCGCGAGCAAACTGCTGCTCGGCCAACTGCATGTCTGGCAACGCCGCTGTGGCACCTACAGCGCGCGCCTGCACCAACGCTTGCTCGGTTAAACGCATTTGCTCACTCGGCGCCGGGTCAGTCGCACAACCGGCGACCAGCAACAGCACGGCAAAAACACAGAGATGACGCATATTCACACAACCTTCCTAGCGATTTGGGATGCTCGACACCGGCAGCACGGGTAACTGCTGCGCGTTCCAAAGGAGCAAATTTTTCTGTAACAACGCTTCAAGAGCGCCAGAGGCACGTAATTCTGCCAGTTTTTTACTCAACTGTCCGCGCAGGCGCGGCTCATTGCACGCCGAGTTATCGCCGAACGCTAAATATTGCGCAGGTGTTACCACCACCTCAGGACCCGTGTCTAACTGCGCCCCAGGCACTAAGCGGGAAACCGCCGCAACAGAGCTCGGCGTACGAATACTCGGCCAGACAGCGGGCGTCAGAAAGTCGTACTGCGCATACTCTGGGAAATCTTGAAATGCCCCGACCAACAGGTCAACACGACCACTGCGCACCTCATTTTGCGCATCGAACCAAGAGCCGCTGTCGAGCAATTTGATCTGCACACCCAACTCACTACTTACCCGCCGCAGTAGATCAGCATTAGCCCCCAGCAAGTGACGCGGCCGCGCAGGGTCACGCCAGAGATAAGGCGGTGATTGCATATCACCCGTGGCGATTAAAAGCCCGCAGGGGGCAGCGGCCAAAACGCTGACGGGTAAATAAACGAAACCCGCCAGCAAAACAGCGATAGCAAAACCCGCGCGCATAAACCCTCTCAACCAATCATTTGACGGGACAATTACTCCCTCGGTACGCTTGAACAAGGCCTCATGCTAGCTTAATCGACTTATCAAAACCCAATCGCTATAAGGTCCACCATGAAAAAACTGCTCATCGCGCTCGCCCTAATACTCAGCACTGTCGGTGCAACCCTCTACCTATCTCCTACTAGCCTGTTGGCTACCGTGCAGTTCACCGAGCGGCAATTGGCCGGACTAAGCGTTAAGCAGGTCCAGGTGGACGAATTTGATGTGCATTATTACGAAGGCGGCAGCAAAGACGCAGAAACCATTCTGATGATCCACGGCTTTGGCGCTGACAAAGACAATTGGCTGCGCTTCGCCAAACCGCTAACCAGCAAGTACCACGTGATTGCCCTCGACCTACCGGGATTTGGCGACAGCAGCAAGCTCGACGCCAGTTATGACGTCGGCACACAAACTGAACGCCTCGCGGCATTCAGCAAACAACTGGGGCTGAACAAACTGCACCTAATTGGCAACTCAATGGGCGGCCATATTGCGGCCCTATATGCCGCTCGTTACCCAGAACAAGTATTAAGCGTGGCCTTACTGGATAACGCAGGAAT
>JBBKVZ010000043.1:0-5496 GCA_037968715.1 Pseudomonas sp. | reverse complement strand
TACAGCTTGCTCGATC
Organism: Pseudomonas sp.; assembly: GCA_037968715.1. Classification (GTDB taxonomy): domain Bacteria; phylum Pseudomonadota; class Gammaproteobacteria; order Pseudomonadales; family Pseudomonadaceae; genus Aquipseudomonas. Next base: position 5,480 of record JBBKVZ010000043.1, on the reverse strand, counting down.
CCGGCAGTTGCTCAACCAATTGCCAGCCCAACAGTTGCGCCGGGGTGCTGTAACCGCCCGGTTGTGGATTAGCCAGTAACCACTGCACCACATGCAAGGCGCTGTGAACGGTGAGCTCATAACCGTTATGGGTTTCAATCCGGGCGGTTTTCACTTCGCCTTTGGCGTTGCGCACCTCGCCCCACACTGCCGTGCGCAAGCTCGCGCGTTGTTCGGCCGTCGGGCCTTTGACCCAGCGATTAATCACCCCAGTGAGCAGCCGTTGCAGCCACGGCCAAGCAAAGGCCGGGCGTATGCCGTCGAGACCACGCATCAGTTGAATCATCATTTTTGGCGCCGGCACGTAGACGCTAATAGCCGGAATCGCCGTGCTGTAATAGGCCGTCACCACGTCGCCCCACGGAATAGTCATGGCCCATTTGGGCCCATAACCGAAATCGACTAGGCGCTTTTTGTAGCCGTTGGGCACGCTGATTAACGCACCGTGCTCGCGCACCTTGCCGCCGTCGGCGAGGTTTTCCAGCATGGTTTTGCTGGTGCCGGGGCTCAGGCCGCTGGCGGTATCAAAACCCAAGGTTAACTCGATGGCATCCGGCATGGCCGCCTTCAGCGCCACTGCCACACAGTCGCTAGGCACCACATCAAAGCCAACCCCCGGACACAGTATCACGCCGGCCGCTTTGGCCTGCTCATGCAGGCTATGGGCATGTTCGAACACCGTGTATTCGCCGGTAATATCCAAATAATGGGCGCCAGCCGCTAGGCAGGCTTGCAACATGGGTGCGGCGGTGGCCGAAAACGGCCCGGCGCAATTGAGCACCAGTTGTACATCGGCCAGGGCTTTGCTGCTGGCCGCTTGATTGGATAAATCGAACTGGCGCACCGGCAGGCCAAGCTCCGTGCCTAAGCGTTGGATGTCGGCGCTGCGCCCGGCCAGTATCGGTTGCAGGCCAAGGCTCTTGGCTTGCTGTGCAATTAGGCGGCCGGTGTAACCGTTAGCGCCATAAATCAGCCAGTTTTTCATTGCGTGGTCCTCACTTGGGCAACTGCGCGAATTCAGTTTGGAGCTTTTGCATTTCTGCCATCACCGCCTGAGTAAACTCCGGGCCGGTCCAAGCACGGTAGTTCTGTGCGGCAAACGCCCGGGCATTTTGACAATACAAGTAGGCGGTTAAACGATTGCGTACATAGTTATTTTGGCTGCGCTGGACCTTGCCCGGCGCGCCCATGACGATCGAGTTTGCGGGGATCACCGTGCCCTCTTTCAGAAAAGTATGCCCGGCGATGATGCAGTTATCACCGATCACACAGCCGTCCATGATGGTCGAGTTAACCCCGATCAGGCAGTTGTCGCCAATCGTACAACCGTGAATGGTGCAGTGATGAGTGATCGAGCAATGACTGCCAATAATGGTTGGGCTGTAGTCACCGATGTGCAGCATGACGAAATCTTGAATATTGCTGTAAGCGCCAATCACTATCTCTTGGTGCTCGGCGCGAGCCACGGCATTGATCCACACTGACGCATGCTCATGCACGCTGACCTTGCCGTATAAGTGCGCGCTGTCATGCACGTAGGCGCTGTCGTGCACAATTACATCCGGGCCTAGTACCGCCATTATCGCTCTCCTGGGCTGCGTATTTTGCGTGTGACACTAAACAACAACGGCCCGCCAAGGCGAGCCGTTGTGTGCATCTACGGTTACTTAGCGCAGTACGGCGGTGGCCGCAGCGTAGTCGGGTTCGTGACCGATTTCGGCGACTAACTCGCTGTGCAGAACCTTGTCGTGCTCATCCAGTACAACCACCGCACGAGCGGCAACACCCACCAACGGACCACTGGCGATGGCTACGCCGTAGTCGTTAAGAAATGCAGTGCCGCGCATGGTCGACAGATTGATCACATTCTCCAAACCTTCCGCGCCACAAAAACGCGACTGGGCAAACGGCAGGTCAGCAGAAATGCACAACACCACGGTGTTGTTCAGTTTGCTAGTTTCGGCATTGAAGGTGCGCACCGAGGTGGCGCAAGTTGGGGTGTCTACGCTTGGGAAAATGTTCAGCACTTTGCGCTTACCGGCAAACTTGCTCAACGCCACGTCGGCCAAATCGTTGCCAACTAAGCTGAATGACGGAGCGCTCTGGCCTACTTGCGGCAGAGTGCCGGCGACTTCAACAGGATTGCCGTGCAGGGTTACTTGAGACATGAGAACTCCTAGAAGGATTAGGAAAAAACCAGTAGAGCACGGCTGTATGGCTAGATGCCGGGCAAACTGGTTTTTTTGTTTAGCAAAATATTGCATTCATAGCGTGCTGAATAATGCGTGTTAAGCGCTCTGTTTGGCCACTACTTGCGGATTAGCATGAAACAAAACGTGCTCAACAATCGGGCCGATGGCCACCTCACCAATTTTGTTATAGCCCTGGCGCTGGTAAAACTCTAAGTAGCGGCTATTGCCTGTATCCAGCACGATACCCTGTGAATGTGGGTCTTGATCGCACCAGTCATGCAAGGCGGCCAGCAGTTGCTCACCTAAATGCTGGCCCTGAAACTCGGGATGTACGCCCATCAGCGGTAACAGATGGTGCGGGCCGTCTGGCACACAGGCAGTGATGGCCGCGTGGTAGTCGAGGTAGCGCCGGGTGCAGCGAAAACCCGCCGACAACAGCATGCGCAGGCGCCAACTCCAGCTTTCGGTCACTTCCAGGCGGCGCTGCGGTGGCGCAACTAGCACAATGCCCACCAGCCGATCATCCGCCAGCAAGCCGATGGCCGGTAGCTCCTCGGCAAAGTGGCGCTGCACTAATTCGCGCACGGTCGCGCGCACGCGCTGGTCGTAACCAGCGCGCTGAGACTCAAACAAATAGGCAAAGGTCGGCTCATGCCGATAGGCGTGGTACAGCAACGAACGCGCCTCGCGCACGTAAGCGCTGTCGAGCAGACGGACTTCAATCGGCGTGTTCGGTGTATGGGGCATGGGCTGACCTTTAAAATATTTTAGGTTATGGGTCTTCTGGCACGTTAGCACCCTCCCCTCGGCTCTGCCAGATAACTGGGAGGCAGGCTGGCGATCAGCTAATATCGCCGGCTTTAAGTACATGCTCTGGATTGCCGCCCCATGAAAATCGTCTCTTTCAATATCAATGGCCTGCGCGCCCGCCCTCATCAATTGGCGGCGCTGATCGAGAAGCATCAGCCGGATATTATTGGCCTGCAGGAAACCAAAGTCAGCGATGAGCAGTTCCCCCTGGAAATGGTCGAGGCCTTGGGCTATCACGTGCATTACCACGGGCAAAAAGGCCATTACGGTGTGGCTTTATTGTCGCGCCAAGCGCCCATAAGCCTGCATAAAGGCTTTGCTGGCGATGCCGAAGATGCCCAGCGGCGCTTTATTTGGGGCACTTTTAGCGATGCCAATGGCCAACCGATTACGGTCATGAACGGCTATTTTCCGCAGGGCGAAAGCCGTGATCATCCAACTAAATTCCCAGCCAAAACCCAGTTTTACGCCGACCTGCAAGCGTTACTTGAAGGCCAGTTTCAGCCTAGCCAGCCACTAATAGTGATGGGCGATATTAATATCTCCCCAGAAGACATCGATATCGGCATTGGCCCAGACAATGCCAAACGCTGGTTGCGCACCGGTAAATGCAGCTTTTTGCCAGAGGAGCGGGAATGGCTGCAGCGCCTCAAAGACTGGGGCCTGCACGACAGCTACCGGTTGCTGCATCCACAGGTTAATGACTGCTTTAGCTGGTTTGATTACCGCAGCCGTGGTTTTGAAGACCAACCCAAGCGAGGCCTGCGCATTGACGTGATTATGGCCAGCAGTGGCCTGCGTGAGCGCATTGGATCAGCCGGCATCGACTATGAACTGCGCGGCATGGAGAAGCCCTCTGACCATGCGCCGATCTGGCTAAAATTAACTGATGCATGAGTTGAAAAGACCGGTCTAGAGGCCTAAACAGGCATCACTGTCATCTTTCGGTAATCTATCTGTCTTAATCTGCGCGGCACACCCCTAACCTAGCTAAGGTGCATGCCCGCATGCTGCGCACATCCTCTGCAACCGAACACGACACCTGGGGCCGCACCAGCGGCTTATTGATTCTTGGTTTTATTTGCTACGCCCTGCCGTGGCAGGTATTTGCTGCCCTGCCCTTGCCGGCCGAAGGTGTGCCGGCACTGCAGATTCAAGGCTCCAACACCATCGGCGCCAACTTAGGCCCAGCCTTAGTGCGCGGAATGCTCCAAGAACAAGGCTTTAACAATGTGCAGATCGAGCCGGGTAGCAATGCTAATGAGCAGCGCATCAGTGGCGTTAACTCAGCCAATAAGCGCGTGTTTATTGATGTGGCAGCCCATGGTTCAAGCACCGCTTTCGTGGCCTTACAAGATGCTAGCGCGCAGATAGGCGCAGCCTCACGCCCGATTAAAGCCGCTGAAATTCAGGCTCTGGCCGGCGTTGGCGACTTTAAAAGTGCGGCGGCGGAAAGCGTCATCGCCATCGACGGTTTAGCGGTCATTCTCAACCAAAACAACCCCCTCAGCAGCCTAAGTACTAGTCAAATTGCCCAAGCCTTCAGTGGCGAGGTTAAAACGTGGGAAGAGCTCGGTGGCTCTGGCGGGCCGATTCACCTGTATGCCCGCGACGACAACTCCGGCACCTACGACACCTTCAAAGAGTTAGTGCTTAGCGCCAATGGTAAAACCTTGGCGCCCAGCAGCAAACGCTTTGAGTCCAGTGAAGAACTGTCTGATCTGGTCAGCCAAGACCCACAAGGCATCGGTTTTATCGGTTTACCGTACATTCGCCAGGCCAAGGCCTTAGCCGTTACCGATGGGCAATCGCTGCCGATGCTGCCCACCCCAACGTTGGTGGCGACTGAAGACTACCCGCTGTCGCGCCGCTTGTTCTTCTATAACGCACCGAACGCCAATAACCCTTGGGCGCAGGCGCTGGTGAAATTCACCCACAGCGACAAAGGTCAGGCGATAGTGGCGAAAATCGGTTTCGTGCCGCAGAGCGTTGCCGCAGTAACCGTTAATGCCAGTTCCAGCATGCCGCCCATCTACCGCGAGTTGGCCCATCAGGCGCAACGCTTGACGGTGAACTTTCGTTTCCAGCAAGGTAGCGCCAAATTGGACAACAAGGCACTGCGCGACATTGAACGTTTGCAGGAGTACCTAAACGCCAACAACAAGCAATATCACGATGTGGTGCTGGTTGGCTTTGGCGACCCAAAGGTCGATGAGACTAATGCATTGCTCCTGTCCAAGTGGCGCGCCCATGTGGTGCGCCGCGAGCTAAGCAAGGGCAAGATTATCATCGATAAAATCATCGGCTTCGGTGCCCAATTGCCCGTGGCCAATAACCAAGGTGATGACGGCCGGATCAAAAACCGTCGAGTCGAGGTTTGGGTTTACTAAGCCGTTATTCGTCCAATAACAGCAAAAAGCCGAGGCCCGCATCTAGCGG
>JBBKVZ010000042.1:0-9149 GCA_037968715.1 Pseudomonas sp. | reverse complement strand
AGCTCTTCAATCAGGCCAGAAACCGAGGTTTTCTCGTGCATGGACTGGTCTGGCAGCGGACCGAAATCCGAACGCAGAGCAGCAACCATCCAGCCAGACAGGTAGAGGTAGCGCTTGCTGGTGGTCTTCAGGTGCTTCTTGATCGAAATCAGCTTCTGCTGACCGATGAAGCCATGCCAGCAACCCAGTGACTGGGTGTAGACGGAGGAGTCAGCGTCGTACTCAGCCATGTCTTGGCGCATGATGTCAGCTGTGTACTGAGCGATTTCCAAACCGGTTTTGAAGCGGTTCTGAGCGCGCATACGGGCTACAGACTCAGGGTCAATAGCGCTCCAGCTGCTGCCAGCAGCGGCTTTAACGGCGGCAACGGCTTTGATATCGTTTTGATAAGCTGACATGGTCAATCCTTCAAAGTATGTGTTTGGTTAAGCACCGACTTTCCTAGGCAAAACCGAAAAAGGTCGTTGCAAGTAAAGTTCGCCACAGTACGTCGAGATAGAGACCGGAACAGGATTGTCGCAGGGAGGAGGGGTGACGACCCCAGTAGCCTTGCTGTTAGCTGTCGTGGCCGCCCACTGAAGCAACACCTAAGGTGTTGTAGAGCGGTGGCTAGAGCTGCTTGCTAGGCTGCTTGGTTAAACGCTTCCCCGTCCCTCAGGACAACTTCGTTCCAGTCGCAACCTCATCAAACTGCCTTGTGGGCGGTTAAGACATAGAGCGTTCCGAATGGTGTTTCGGCGACGCTCTAGAGGCCCTTAACAGGACCCCAAGTTAGCGGGAGCGGGGCAATAATGCACTCAGCAAGCGTATTCGTCAAATTTTTTGTAGTGCTATTTGCTGGCACTACATAATTATTACGGGCGCGCAGTCAGTCACACAATGACCGTTAATTAAGTGTTTCAACTTTCAGGCGCATGCTCATATCTTGACTGCCTTGAGTGCTTCGGCGCTGCAAAATATCACTGCGATTGCCTTGGCTTTGCTCGTTTACTCCACCAATAGTGATCCACTCACCAAGCTTGCCGCTAACCCGCGTGTCGGCGCTTTGTATGTCAATTGCACCCGTTTGAGATTGGCTCAGTTTGTCGTTATGCGTGCTAATGCTGAGGTGCACAATGTCGCCCGTTAGGCTAGCGGTTACATAAAATCCTTGAGTTACATTGCGGTATTGCGTCTGATTATAAACTTGGCCATACGGGCCGCGCGTGGTGCTAGTTAATGGCACGCTTTGACCAACCTGTATCAGTGCTGGGTAACCCTCGGTCGTTTGCACTTGTTGTACGCCACCGCTGCGGCTGGCTGTACTGCGACGAATGATGCGTACTTGATCGCGCCCATTGATTTCGCCTTTGCCGGCCTGAATATCCACACCGCCCGCACTGATTGAGCCATCAACTGAGTAACCATGATCATCTTGCAGGCTGGAGTCATTGGTGTCGACGCTAATCAGTAGGCGTTTGGGCGGGGTATCTAGCTGGGTAATCAGCTGGCGCAACTCGCTAATTTTGCCGGGGCTAGCGTTGACGATGAGTTGATTGCCATAAGCATTAACCCGGCCATCGCTGCCTAGCACTGATTGCGCAACCGGGAGTACGTCGTCGGCGGTGCGATAGCTTAGTGGGATGATCTCAGTTGCCGCTTGCGCAACGAGGCTGACCGTTAACAGTGTTGAGGCAAGCAGGGCGCGCAGGTTCATAGCAGGAAACTCCTCAGATCGGCATCGCTAATACTGGTGCTCCACGCTTGCTCAAACTGCACTTGGCGCAAGCGCGCACTGGTAGGGTTTTTGTAGCAGACATAACCGGCATATTGGCTTGGTTCAGGACGCACCAGTAATGCGCACTTATCGGCGAGTAAAAAGTTTATTTCTTCGCTGGGATAGTCGGGATGTAATTTACGGATATGGCAGTTGCTCGACAATTTACGTGCGAGCGTTACTAGGCGGTGGCCGTCTTTTGTCGCGCGCGAAGTATCGCGTAGCAAAATACGCAGCTGATTGCGTGGATTGGCCAGCAAAAACGCCGTGCATGCCGCTTGCATACTGCTGTGATGGTAGAGCCAAGGTTCGAGGTCCGCACTGTAAATGCACAGGCTGTGCCGCGCCTGTTGCAGTAGAGCGAGTGCGTGGGCGCGGGCATCGCACTGGTTGCTAAAGTGCTGGGTTTCTGACTGCTGGCCAATGATAAAGGGCGCAGGCTCAAGCACTTGCCTACTGGAAGAGGCTACCTGCGGATTGCGCACACTAAAACGCCCAAGCGGCTCAAACTCAATGGCCGGCAAGTCTTCAGCTATAGGCTGTGTGACTTGCGGGGTGGATGGCTTGGGCTGGGCGTCTTCGCTGCGCATTAATACCTCAGTGGCTGTGGCGCACCATATCTACGTGGGGGATGCCGGCATCAAGAAACTCGTCGCTAACAACGGCAAATCCAAATCGCTCATAAAACGCACTGGCTTGAACCTGTGCGCTGAGCATTTGCTGTTTAAGGCCGCGGTTATCGGCCTCTTCGATCACGGCACGCATCAGCTTGTCGCCAACCTGTAGTCCGCGCCAGTCTTTTAATACGGCAACGCGGCCGATATGGCCATCAGGCAACAGCCGTGCAGTGCCCATTGGATACTCGCCTTCAAAGGCCAGAAAGTGCGCAGCAGTGGCATCGTCAGCATCCCATTCAAGCTCTGCAGGTACAGCTTGCTCGGCGATGAACACGGCTTCACGAATACGACGTAAAGCCGCCTGGTCATTTTTCCAGTCAGCGAGACGGATGTGAATTTCATTCATCTGCAAACTCCAAGCTGCCCTGGGTGACCAGTTGTAAGAGCAGATTACGCCCCTCTTCATCAGCAAGCCATTGACCGAGGTTATTACTGTGCAGCGACTCTGCTGCGCAAATGAGTTTTAACAACTCGCGCAAGTTACCCGGCAATAAGCGGCTCTGGCCACTGGCGAACAGCAGAAGATCGTCATCCACTTCAGACCAGGCCAGGCGTGAGCTTGGGTTACGCACAAGCACTGCGCCATCGCTGAGGCTGGCGAGCAGGTCGTCTTCGGCAAGCTCAGGCCCGGCAATAAGCTCTGGATAACGCGGCTCGGTCATAAATTGGCCGAACCAGGTGAGCAGTAGGCGTTCATCGTTCATGTGCTCATTAAGCAGGCTTTTCAGGCGATCAAGTGAGTCACGTTGAATCTGGTGTGGGTCGCTACAAGGGACGATGTCGGCGTCGCTGTAGCGCTCTTCGTTAGTCAGGAACTGGCTGAGGAAGTCAGTGAAGTGGGTTAAAACTTCGGCGGCGCTGGGGGCGCGAAAGCCTACCGAGTAAGTCATGCAGTCATCCTCGGCAATACCGTAGTGAGCCAATCTTGGCGGTAAATAAAGCATGTCGCCGGGCTCGAGAACCCATTCATCTGTTTCGGTAAAGTCGGCTAAAATGCGCAAGTCAGCATGTTCGAGTACCGCGCTTTCAGCGTCGCACATTTGACCAATTTTCCAGCGTCGTTGGCCGTGGGCCTGGAGCAGGAACACGTCGTAGTTGTCGTAGTGCGGGCCTACGCCGCCGCCAGGAGCGGCGAAACTGATCATTACGTCATCAATGCGCCAGCTGGGCAGAAAGCGGAAATTCTCCAGCAGTTCGGCAACTTCCGGGATGAACTGGTCGACGGCCTGTACCAGCAAGGTCCAGTCACGCTCAGGCAAGTTCTTGAAATCGTCCTCAGCAAAGGGGCCGCGACGTAACTCCCAGGGCTGCGAGCCGTGCTCAATAACTAGCCGCGATTCGATTTCTTCTTCCAGTGCCAGACCGGCCAGCTCGTCCGGTGAAATCGGGCTCTCATAGTCGGGCAGGGCTTGACGAATAAGCAGTGGTTTTTTCTGCCAGTAGTCGCGCAGGAATTCGCGTGCCGTGAGGCCGCCCAGAAGTTGCATGGGAGTGTCGGGATTCATCACTAAAACCTATAAATAACAAAAAACGCCCGGCATGCCGGGCGTGCAATAAATTGGCGTCTTTTTAAATGCGTTTAGCTTGGGCGATGGCGTTGCCGATGTAGCTGGCTGGCGTGAGCTTTTTCAGCTCTTGCTTGGCCTCGTCGGGCATTTCCAACTGGTCAATGAAATCGAGCAGCGCTTGCGGGGTAATGCCTTTGCCGCGAGTTAATTCTTTGAGTTTTTCATACGGATTTGCAATGGCATAACGGCGCATAACTGTTTGGATCGGCTCAGCCAAAACCTCCCAGCAGGCGTCGAGGTCGGCGGCGATACGCTGCTCATTTAGTTCAAGTTTGCTGATGCCTTTGAGGGTTGCCTCGTACGCCATCAAGCTGTGAGCAAAGCCAACGCCCAGATTGCGCAAAACCGTAGAGTCGGTCAGGTCACGCTGCCAGCGCGAGATTGGCAGCTTGCTAGCAAGGTGCTGAAGCAGAGCATTGGCAATGCCTAGATTGCCTTCAGAGTTTTCAAAATCAATCGGATTAACTTTGTGCGGCATGGTCGATGAACCGATCTCGCCAGCAATGGTTTTCTGCTTGAAGTAGCCGAGGGAAATGTAGCCCCAGATGTCGCGATCGAAGTCGATCAGGATGGTGTTAAAACGCGCGATCGCATCAAACAGTTCCGCAATGTAGTCGTGCGGCTCGATTTGCGTAGTGTAAGGATTGAACTCAAGGCCGAGTTCGTTTTCGATGAATTCGCGAGCGTTGGCCTCCCAGTCGATGTCTGGATAGGCTGAGAGGTGGGCATTGTAATTGCCGACTGCGCCGTTGATTTTGCCCAGCAAAGGCACTGCGGCCACTTGCTTGATTTGTCGCTCTAAGCGATACACCACGTTGGCCAGTTCTTTACCAAGGGTGGTTGGTGATGCGGGCTGGCCGTGGGTGCGGGCAAGCATTGAAATATCGGCAAACTGCACGGCAAGTTGCCGAATAGATTCTGCTACCTGACGCATTTGCGGCAGCAAGACACCGTCACGGCCTTCGCGCAGCATCAGCGCGTGGGACAGGTTATTGATGTCTTCGCTGGTGCAGGCGAAGTGGATAAATTCGCTGACATTGGCCAGTTCGGGCAGCTTGGCGGCCTGTTCTTTGAGTAGGTACTCAACGGCTTTCACGTCATGGTTTGTGGTGCGTTCGATCTCTTTGACGCGCTCGGCGTGGGCCAGCTCAAAATTCTCAGCCAAAGTCTTAAGCAGGGCGTTGGCTTCAGCCGAGAAGGGCGCCACTTCGGTAATGCCGTTATGGGCAGCTAAGCGTTGCAGCCAGCGCACTTCGACCATGACGCGAAAGCGGATCAGGCCGTATTCACTGAAAATTGGGCGCAAGGCGCTGGTCTTGCTGGCATAGCGACCATCAACGGGGGAAACCGCAGTAAGCGAGGAAAGCTGCATGGGGTGTTCTCCGGCAGTTGGGCAAAGAAATGGGCGCGTATCATACATTAAAAAAACAGCAAACCGGACCTGTCGATTGACTCAACTGCGACGGCGTTGAATTGCCAGCAGGCTGGCTGAAAAAATCAACCCGGCGCCAATCAGTGAGCTGAGATCAGGTGTTTCTCCCCAGCGCAGCCAGGCAATGGCTCCGGAGAAAACAATCGCCAAATATGCCACCGGGCCGATCTTGCCGGGTGGTGCCAAGCTGTAGGCTTTGGACATCACTATCTGACTGACGGTGGCCAATAAGCCGACGATTAACATCAGCCACAGATCATGACTGCTCAGTGGTTGCCAGCTCCAACTCAGCGGGATTACAGAAATTGTCGCGCTGAATAGCGAGAAGTAAAAAACGATACGGAATGCTGGCTCGGTATCGCTCATCTGCCGGATCGAAACAAAGGCAAAGGCCGCCAACAGACTGGCCGCGATGCCGATTAAGGCTTGCCCACCCAGCAGGGCTGAGGAGGGCTTGGCCACCAGCAATACGCCCGTAAGGCCTACAGCGGTGGCGGCCAACATACTTATTGTCAGCGGTTCTTTAAGTAACCAGCGCGCTATCAGTGGTGTGAATATGGGGGCCGCATAGGTGAACAGCATTGCATCAGCTAGGGGCAGGTGAGCGATGGCGTAAAAGAAGCAATACATCGCCGCCAGGCCGTAACTGCTCCTCCACAGATGTGATTTAAGGCGCTGGGTTTTTAAGGGGCCGAAGCCCTTCAGTGCAATCAGCGGCAGGAAGAACAACACCCCGACTAAGTTACGAAAGAACACGATCGACTCGTTATTGATGGTCGCCGAAGCTTCTCGAATGCCGACGCCCATCAAGGAAAATAACAGGGCGGAAAGTGCTAACAGCGCAGCGCCGTAAATTGGTCTTGCGGAACGCTGAACAGGATCGCTCGGCATAACTTAACCGCGCAACAAAACGTTTAGCTCGTTCAACAATTTGCGCCGGCTAAAGACCAGTTGCCAGCGATGACCGCCCAACTGCCGCCACAGGCGAGCGGCGCGGATGCCGGCAAGCAGAATCGCGCGAATTTTCGAGGCATTGCTCGGTTGTTGCAGGTGGCGCATGTCGCCCTTTACTTGAATGCGCTGCGAGAAGGTGCTGAGGGTGTCTTGATAGAGGCTGCCGCTGGCGGCGATCACATTTTCGTGGACAGGGCCAAAATGCACTACTTGTTGCTGAATTTGATCCAGGCGAGTGCCAATCAGTTGCATCAGGTCGTCGCGCTTGGCCAACTTGCGCTCCAGACCAAGAAGCAAGAGGGCGTAACGCAGCGTCTCCCGCTGTAACGCTTGTGGGCTGCGCTCGAGAGCGCTGGCCAGCGTGCGATAACCGTCACGCAGGTTCAGGTCGCTACCGCCGAATACATCCAGCGTGTTTTTAGGGTCGCGGATCAGCAGGCTGCCGAGCATACAGCCCAGTTCCGCCTCGTTAACTTGTCCGCTCTGGGCGATTTTATCGACTAGAAACGCGGCCTCAAACACGGCGCCTAAAGCGATGAGTTGCTCTTGAATCTGGTTCATGGGCGCACCAACGCAAAGTCCCAAGGTTGCGCAGATTCAATCACGCCGCCACCAAGGCAAACGTCATCTGCGTAGAAGACCACCGACTGGCCGGGCGTCACCGCCCGCTGCGGTTGTGCAAAGGTCACGCGATAACCTTCACTGGTTTGTTTAAGCGTGCAGGCTTGGTCACTTTGCCGATAACGAACCTTGGCGGTGAGTTGTCGTGGGCTGCTGAGGTCTAGCGGATTGACCCAAAACATCTCAGAAACCTGCAAGGCATAGGAAAACAGCATCGGGTGCTCGTTGCCCTGGCCGACCAGTAAGACATTGCGCGTCATGTCTTTGCCCAGAACATACCAAGGCTCGTCGCTCGCGTCCTTTAGGCCGCCAATCCCCAAGCCTTGGCGCTGGCCAATGGTGTGATACATAAGGCCGTGATGCTGGCCAATTTGCTCGCCATCGACGGTTTCGATGGCGCCAGGCTGTGCGGGTAAATACTGCTTGAGAAAATCACTGAAACGCCGCTCACCAATAAAGCAAATACCGGTCGAGTCTTTTTTCTTGGCGGTGGCCAGCTGATGTTTTTCGGCAATCGCGCGCACCGCCGGTTTTTCTAGCTCGCCAACAGGAAACAGGGTTTTCGCTAACTGCTCGCCGCCGACGGCATGCAGGAAATAACTTTGGTCTTTGTTTGGGTCGAGACCTTTAAGCAGTTCAGTGCGCCCGTCCACATCGCGGCGGCGCACATAGTGGCCGGTGGCGATCAGGTCAGCGCCGAGCATCAGCGCGTAATCAAGAAAGGCTTTAAATTTAATTTCTCGATTGCAAAGGATGTCGGGGTTGGGCGTGCGGCCAGCCTTGTATTCGGCCAAAAAATGCTCAAACACATTATCCCAATACTCGGCAGCAAAATTTGCCGTATGCAAAGTGATGCCAATGCGGTCGCAAACGGCTTGAGCGTCGGCAAGGTCGTCCATCGCCGTGCAGTATTCGTTACCGTCATCCTCTTCCCAGTTCTTCATAAACAGCCCCTCTACTTGATAGCCTTGCTCAAGTAGTAATAAGGCTGAAACAGACGAATCAACACCGCCGGACATGCCGACAATGACGCGTGGTGAGGTGGGTTTTTGCGTTGAATCGGGCATGGGCATTCAATCGATAGCAGTAAGATTTAGCTGGCGATTCTATCAGGCGCGAGCACTACTGCGCAGATCCGCTTGCTGGGCGCAGTAGATCTAGCGAAAAACGCTCGCCACGCAAATAGTCATCAAGGCACTGCATGACCAGCTCACTGCGCCAGCGCTCAGGCTGCGCAGCCAGCTCGTCACGCGTTAGCCAGTGGGCGGCAATAATGCCGTCATCCAGCGCCAGTGCTGGGTGGTGCCGCAGGGCTTTGCCGGTAAAACAAATGCGTTGATATGTCACACCATTGCTTGGGGCGGTATACAGGTAGATGCCGATCAAGGCGGTAATCTCAACATCCCAGCCAGTTTCTTCCAGCGTTTCGCGAACGGCGGCCTGAATGAGACTTTCGTCTGCTTCCAAATGTCCCGCGGGCTGATTAAATACAGTACTGCCAGCAGAGATTTCTTCGACCAGCAAAAAGCGGCCGTGGTTTTCTATAATGGTGGCTACAGTTACATGGGGCGTGAAACGCATGGGTGCTCCTAAATGCTCATCAATAATTTGTCAGTGTCATTGCAGGCGACGGGTCTAAGCTTGGTGACTGACGACCTAGATGGTCGTAGCCGTGTAGCGATGCATCAGGCAATAAAAGGCAATTTGTAGCAGCTCTGTAGTTTGACTACAAACTTCTCCTAAGGGTCTACTTGAGGCTGTCGCAGCCCTGTAACAAGATGGCCGACTGAAGGAAAATGCGTGACTTTTTGTAGAAAAACTACAAGAATGTTTGCTTATCCAAAATATAAATATCTAACTGTTGTGCCATCAGTGCAACAGCATTCAGACCACGAAACCAAGGAGTCCAGCATGGGATACCAAAAGATCCAGGTGCCAGCAGGCGGCGACAAAATCACCGTAAATGCCGACTTATCAATCAATGTGCCAAACAATCCGATCATTCCTTTTATCGAGGGTGATGGCATTGGTATTGATATCAGCCCGGTAATGATGAAAGTTGTTGATGCCGCTGTCGCTAAGGCCTATGACGGCGAGCGCAAGATTTCCTGGATGGAAGTTTACGCCGGCGAAAAAGCTAC
>JBBKVZ010000041.1:0-5539 GCA_037968715.1 Pseudomonas sp. | reverse complement strand
TTGTCTGGCTTTCTCGGCGCGGGCAAAAGCACCTTGCTCAATTACATTTTGCGCAATCGCGAGGGCCTCAAGGTCGCGGTGATCGTCAACGACATGAGTGAAATCAATATCGACGGCAGTGAGGTGCAGCGCGATGTCAGCCTCAGTCGCGGCGAAGAAAAGCTCATTGAAATGAGTAACGGCTGCATCTGCTGCACCCTGCGCGAAGACTTGTTAGAGGAGGTTGGCCGACTGGCTCGTGATGGCCGGTTTGATTATTTGCTGATCGAGTCGACCGGCATCTCCGAGCCGTTGCCGGTGGCCGAAACCTTCACCTTTCGCGGTGAGGATGGACAGAGCCTGGCCGACCTCGCGCGGCTCGACAGCATGGTGACGGTGGTCGATGGTTTGAGCTTTTTAGCCGACTATCAAGCCGCCGAGAGCCTGGCCAGCCGTGGCGAGACCTTGGGCGAGGACGACGAGCGTTCGATCACCGACCTGCTGATCGAACAAGTCGAGTTTGCCGATGTGTTGCTGATAAGCAAGATTGATCTGATCGCCAGCGCCGACCGCGAAGAACTAACGGCGATCTTGCGCAGCCTTAACAGCCA
This sequence comes from Pseudomonas sp., assembly GCA_037968715.1. Taxonomy (GTDB): domain Bacteria; phylum Pseudomonadota; class Gammaproteobacteria; order Pseudomonadales; family Pseudomonadaceae; genus Aquipseudomonas. Next base: position 4,949 of record JBBKVZ010000041.1, on the reverse strand, counting down.
CGCCGAGATCATCCCGATGGTCATGGGCGCCGTGCCGCTGGCGAGTATTCTCAATACCGGCCGCTTTGACTTCGAGCGCGCCGCCCAAGCGCCGGGCTGGCTCAAGGAGTTACGTGGCGAGCATGTGCCGGAAACCGAGGAATACGGCATTGCCTCGACGGCCTATCGGGCGCGGCGGCCGTTTCATCCAGAGCGGTTCTTTAACTTCATTAACCGTGAATGGACCAATGGCCGGCTGCTGCGCTCCAAGGGTTTTTTCTGGTTGGCCAGCAAGCCTCAAGAGGCCGGCAGTTGGTCGCAGGCCGGCGGGTTAATGCGCCACGGTTTTGCTGGGCGCTGGTGGCGTTTCGTGCCGAAAGAGCAGTGGCCAGAGGATGCCGAAGGCGTGCAGGCGATTATGCAAAACTGGCAGGAACCGAGCGGCGACTGTCGCCAGGAGCTGGTGTTTATTGGTCAGCATATCGACTTTGCCCTGCTCAATTCCGAGCTGGATGCGTGCCTCTTGGACGAGCCAGAAATGGCCGGCGGAGTCGAGAGCTGGCGACTACTGGCAGACCCTTTTGGCCCCTGGCATGAGGAGCTGACATGACGCTGGCATTTAAGCTGCGCGCGCCACCCCGGCAAGTGCAGGGTACTAGCCCGCAGGTGCTCGCCGAGGTGTTGGCGGCGGAGGTCAATTTGGCCGTGTACGAGCGCCAGTTAAGCGTTGAGGTTAAGCATTTTGTCAGTCAGTTACTGGCGCGAAAGCAACCGCTGGCGGAGTCCATAAGTATCCAATGGGTTGAGGATGCACCGTCTAGCGAGCTGCTAAACCTAGCCTGTGGTTACCAGCATGTGCCGGGACATGCGGCGTTTTTGGCCGACATTAACTGGTTGTTGAGTGCCTATGCCTGCTTGCTCGGCGCCAAGCGTATAGGCCTGCGGTTGCGCATTTTAGAGCAGGCTATGTGCCCGCGTTTTCACGTCGACCATCTGCCGCTGCGCTTAATCACCAGCTATGCCGGGGTTGGTAGCCAATGGCTGCGCGAAGGGGTGATGGCGCGCGAGCATCTGGGTGATGCGGCGGCCGAGCCCGTGGACATCGGCTTGATCGAGCGTTGTGCGGCCGGCCATGTGCTGCTGGCCAAAGGGGAGCGGTGGGCGGGCAACGAGGGGCGCGGCTTGATCCATCGCTCACCGCCAGTGCCGCTGGGTGAGCGGCGTTTGCTGCTGACGCTGGACTGGTTGGGTTAATTCTTAAAAAGCCGTCCACACGCCTTGGGATTGTTGCTCGCAGGCCGGTTTGAGGATGCGTGCGTCAGTGGCCACACCGTAGTAGTGAATGTCTTGCTGATAAGGGGTGCCACTGACGTGGGCGTTGCGGCACACGCCGAAGGAGCCGCTCGGGCATTGTTCGCTGTAGGTCACGTCGACTTTTTGCCCGCTGATTTGCGGCTGACAAAAACCGTTATGAAACAAATTAGCGGGGATATTCCGGTTCTGCTGGCAGACTTTTATCTCCACCTCAGCGCCTTTGCTGTGCACCACGCAGGCCTCGGCAAGCGCCCATTGCGGCAGTGCTAGGGATGTAACAGTCAGCAACAGGGCAATCCAGCGACGCATAAACACGGCTCCTCAAGTAATTGACGGCAATTTTAGGCGCTTTCCTGTCGCCGATAAAGCCGGCAGCATAGCCACTATCAACCCGCTAAGGCCTTGTCATGCTCAGCCAGATTCCCACCCATTTAATCGCCGGCCCTTTGGGTGCGGGCAAGACCAGTTTACTTCGGCATTTATTGGCGCATAAGCCGGCTGGCGAGCGTTGGGCGGTGCTGATTAACGAGTTTGGCCAGATCGGTCTAGATGCCGCGTTGTTAGCCAGCGCTGCCGATGGAATTAGTCTGTCGGAGGTGGCAGGCGGGTGTTTGTGCTGCGTCAACGGCGCGCCGTTTCAGGTTGGTCTCGCGCGGCTATTGCGGCAGGCGCAGCCCGATCGGTTGTTTATTGAACCCTCGGGCTTGGGTCATCCGGCGCAATTAACCGCGCAGTTGGCTGCACCGCCGTGGCAAGGTGTGTTGGCCCTGCAACCGCTGGTGCTGGTGCTCGATGCCGGCGCCTTGGCCAGTGGCCAGCCGCTACCCGACAATCAACACGACGCCCTAAGCTTGGCGGGTTTGTTGTTGCTCAATAAAGCCGAAAATCTCGATGATGCTGCGCGCGAAAAGCTGCGTGCGCAGTTGCCGCCGCTGCCGTTGCGTTGGACCACCCAGGGGCAGTTGGCGCTGGATGATTTGCCCGGTGTGCACAGCCCTGCGCAAGCCGCCGATGCGCCGCTGAAATTTACGCCCACCGCCGCGCCGTTGACCCAGGTGTGGACGCAGGCGACACAACCGATCTGCCAGATTCAGGCGCAACCCGAAGGCTGGAGCATTGGCTGGCGCTGGCATCCGAGCCAGCAGTTTGAGCTGCTGCGCGTGCAGCAATGGCTGGCGAGCATGCCGTGGCGGCGGGCCAAGCTGGTGCTGCAGACCAACGCTGGTTGGCTGTCGGCCAACGCCCTGGATGGCGAAGCGCCGCACTGGCGCAGCAGCGAATGGCGCAACGACTCGCGGCTGGAACTGATTTTCGCCGTGGCGCAGGACGCGCAAGAGCTGCAGGCGGGCTTTGCTGCGTGTCGGCTGAGCGGAGCAACTTCGGGTGTTTAGCGCGCTAATTGCCCGGTGTCGATGCTCGGTGTTGCGCGGTTAAGTGCGGGCAATACCCAGCGTTGTTGAGTGTTATTAGCGTTGCCGACGCTGGTGCAGCCAGCCGAGGAGCATGGGCACCAGCGACAGGGCAATGATGCCCAAAATCAGCAGGCTAAGGTTTTGTTTGATAAAGGGCACGTTGCCGAACTGGTAACCGAGGGTAATTAGGCCGCCGATCCACAACACGCTGCCCAGCACGCTGTAGCTGACAAACTGCGGGTAAGACATGCGCCCGAGTCCGGCGACAAAGGGCGCAAAGGTGCGCAAAATGGGTAGAAAACGCGCTAGGGTGACGGTTATAGGCCCGTGGTCGGCGTAGAAAATTTCGGTGCGCAGTAGATAGTCACGGCGGAAGATTTTCGAGTCGCCGCGCTCGAACAAACGAATGCCATAACGCCGGCCAATCCAGTAATTGCAGCTGTCGCCCAAGGTGGCGGCAAAAAATAGGCTAACGCCCAGCACCCAAGGATCAAGACCGCTGTGAACCGCCGCCGCCCCGGCGATAAACAACAGTGAGTCGCCCGGTAAAAAGGGCATCACCACCAGGCCGGTCTCGCAGAAAATCACCAAAAACAATAGCGCGTAAATCCAGATGCCGTACTGGTTGATCAGGCTGTCGAGGTGGCTGTCGAGGTGCAGAAACAAATCTAACAGGGCGGAGATATCCATGCGGGCGAGTCACATCGAGAGCTGAACGGGCCGCCATCCTAGCAGGTGCGCGGGGATTTTCCTTGGTCGTAAACTGCCGTCTGTACCGCGCGCTTGAGAGCATTGTGTTGCGCCATGTTTACCACTGGTTGCGACAGCGTCGGCGCTTGGTTCGGCGCGGACCAGCGCCGCGAAGCGTAATAAAAATAGCCGCATATGGTTACACTTAGGCATCTTCTTGCCCCGGTGTTTCGATGAATTTACAGGCTTGGTCGCATTCCACTTCCGCAGGTTTTACCTTGCGCGGTTGGCACTCGCCGGCGACGGGCAAACCGCTGCTGCATTTTTTGCACGGTAACGGCTTTTGCGGGCGTACTTATGAACCCTTATTGCAATTGCTGGCGGTCGATTTTGACCTTTGGCTCTGCGACGTGCAGGGGCATGGCGACAGCGATCACGGCGGATGCTTCCATGGCTGGAACCGCAGCGCCGAGCTGGCCTTAGAGGCGTTCGCGGCCGGCAATGGGATGTTTGGCGAGGTGCCTAAATATGCCCTCGGGCACAGTTTTGGTGGGGTGCTAACGGCCCTTGAACTTGCCAAACATCCCGGCTTGTTTCAGCGTGCGGTGCTGCTCGACCCGGTGCTATTCAGCCCGGCGATGATCGGTGTGATGGCGTTGTCTGATGTGGTCGGTTTGTATCGGCGTAATAGCATGGCCAGCAAAGCGCGCACTCGCCGCCGGCAATGGCCGAGCGCGCAGGCGGCGTTTGACGGGCTGCACGAACGCGGCATGTTTAAAGGCTGGACGCCAGAGGCGCTGTGGGCATTTGTCGAGCACGCCATGCAGCCTGTTGAGCAGGGCGTCGAGCTGAAATGCCGACCGAGTCGCGAGGCGGATATTTTCGGCTCTTATCCACGGCGTTTATGGTCGTCATTGGCCAAGTTGCGCACCCCAACGCAGGTGCTTTTCGGTCAACAAACCTACCCGTTTGTAGCTGCCTCAGTGGCACGCTGGTCGGCACTTAGCCCGCATATAAGTGGGCAAGTGGTCGCCGGCGGTCACTGTTTTATGCAGCAACACCCGCAAGAGTCGGCGCAACGGATAACGGACTTTTTATTGCCCAGTGGCCTATAAGCAAGATTATGTCGCGCAATTGGCCAATGCCGAACTGGTGGTGATTGCCGACTCCGGTCATGCGACGCCCTTGGACCAGCCGGAGCAGTTAAACCAATTATTGAGCGACTTTGTGCGTCAACACGCGATGCATTTACCGGGCTAAGGCAAGCGAGTTCGCCACAACGTTATGCGCCTGCGTGCTTACAGCCGGCGCTGCATTTAATGGGTAATTTGCTGTTTTTAGTGCGCAGGTAAGTATGGCCAGCGGCGGGCTTGGGTCTGCTCTGAGCGAATTTGTGCGCGGTTAAGTGCGCAGTTTTCAGTGGGTTATTTAGTGCGGTTTAGTGCTGTTTGTCCGACCCTGATTGGCGTTGGCGCCAGTCACTGAGCTGAATAATGTTGGGTACGGCTGCACCGTTAGTGGCTTGCCCGCGTTGCGGATCGGCTTGCGGCGCGT
>JBBKVZ010000040.1:0-7855 GCA_037968715.1 Pseudomonas sp. | reverse complement strand
CACAAACCACCCATCTCACGCATATCGCGGGTGTGCATGCGCTCATAAAGCTGTCCGCAGAGGATAAACAGTGCGGCGGCCGACAAGCCGTGGGCGAGCATCTGTATCACTACGCCTTGCAGCGCTTGTTGGCTGCCCGAGTAGATGCCGATGAGGATGAAGCCCATGTGCGAAACGCTTGAGTAGGCGACTAAACGCTTGATGTCCGTTTGGGCGAAAGCCAGCAATGCACCGTAGAAAATGCCGATAAGACCAAGGGTCATGGCGATCGGGGCAAACTCGGCAGACGCATTGGGAAACAGCGGCAGGGCAAAACGCAGCAGACCATAAGCTGCTGTTTTCAGCAGGATACCGGCTAGATCAACCGAGCCTGCAGTGGGTGCCTGGGCATGCGCATCCGGCAACCAAGAGTGAAACGGCACTACGGGCAACTTAACCGCGAAAGCGATGAAGAACCCGAGCATTAGAATGTACTCGGTGGCAGGCGGCAGTTCGGCTTTCAGCAGCAGGCTGTAGTCGAAGGTCAACACGCCGGTGTTATTAAAGTTGACGAACACCAGCCCGAGAATCGCCACCAACATGATCAAACCGCTGGCCTGGGTGTAGATGAAAAACTTGGTGGCCGCGTAGATGCGGCTCTTCCCTTCGATAGAGCTGTGTCCCCACAGCGCGATCAGGAAGTACATCGGCACCAACATCACTTCCCAGAAGAAGAAGAACAGAAACAGATCGAGCGCAAGGAATACGCCGATCACACCGCCCAGAATCCACATCAAGTTGAGGTGGAAAAACCCGACGTTTTTCTGGATTTCACTCCATGAGCACAGCACAGAGAGCATCCCGAGCAAACCGGTGAGCAGAATCATCAGCAGCGACAAACCATCCATCGCTAAATGAAAGTTGATGCCGAAACGCTCAATCCAGACGTGCTTGAACTCAAGTGTCCAGACCGGATCGGCGCCTGGATGGGGAGCCAATTGGAAGTCGCCGGTATACCACAGCCAAAGAGCAAGGCTCAGTTCCAGCAGCATGGTAAGCATGGCGACTGCGCGCGGCAGCGATGAGCCAAAACGCTCGGCTTGCCAACACAATATGCCGCCAATAAAGGGGATCAGGATTAGCCAGGGCAGAATCATGACGTGCTTAGTTCCTTGCGCAAGATGTGTAAATTCATATCAAGCCGCCGACATTAGGGCAGTGCCCAGCAATAGAACGGCGCCAGCGACCATCGAAAAGGCATACCAACGGATATTGCCAGTCTGAGTGCGTGCCACTAAGTGATGAGCATTGCGCGCCAGCGTTGGTAATAAGGACATGGTGCTGTTCAACGGGTCGCGGGCCAGTAGTCGACAGGCAAATAAGTACGGCTTAACCAGTAGCGTGTCGTACAGCCAGTCAAAGCCCCAACCAGACAACCACAGATGGCTCAGTAAACGTCCCGGAGCACTGTTCGCAATGTTGCTAACCAGGCGTCGGCGGCCAAGAAACAGTAAGGCCGCAAGGATGATACCGGCTATGGCGATGGCACCCGAGATCAATTCCAACTGGTGCTGCGCAGGGCCGCCAGCATGCCCGACGCTTTGCGGTAAGACACCGGCAAGTGGTGGGGTAATCATTGCGCCGACCACAGTGGAAAGCACGATGAGTACCGACAGCGGTAGCCAGTAGCTAACCCCGTGGCCCGCATGGGCGACTGTTTTTGCTTCGCCGTGGAAGGTGATAAAAATCAACCGGAAGGTATAGAGGGAGGTCATGAAAGCGCCGACTAAACCTGCGATGAGCAAGTTCTGATGGCCGCTGGCCAAAGCTTCCCAAAGGATTTCATCCTTCGAGTAGAAACCGGCAGTGACCAGAGGGAGGGCGCATAGGGCTGCGCCACCGACGACGAAACTCACATAGGCCAACGGTAATTTGCGCCATAGGCCACCCATCTTGAAGATGTTCTGCTCATGGTGGCAGGCCAGAATCACCGCACCCGAGGCGAGAAACAGCAAGGCTTTGAAGAAGGCGTGGGTCATCAGATGAAAGATTGCACCGTCCCAAGCACCAACGCCGAGGGCCAAAAACATATAACCGATCTGGCTCATGGTGGAGTAGGCGAGAATGCGCTTAATGTCGGTTTGCACTAACGCGGCAAAACCTGCCAGTACCAAGGTTACCGCGCCGACAATACCCACCAGCTGGAGGGTGTCCGGTGCCAATAGAAACAAGCCATTGGTACGGGCAATTAGGTACACACCAGCAGTCACCATGGTCGCCGCGTGAATCAGTGCGGAAACCGGGGTTGGGCCAGCCATGGCATCGGCGAGCCAGGTTTGTAGCGGCAACTGCGCAGACTTACCAACCGCACCGCCCAGCAACATCAGGGTGGCTAGCTCAATCCAGAAGTCGCCTGCGGCGAATTTTTGTGGAGCCAGCAGCAGCAGTTCTTGAATGTTCAGCGTGCCCAGTTGCTGGTACAGAATGAACAAGCCAATGGCCATGAATACGTCACCAATGCGGGTGACGATAAAGGCTTTAAGAGCTGCATTGCCGTTGCTGCGATTGCTGTAATAAAAGCCAATCAGCAGATAGCTACACAGCCCTACGCCTTCCCAGCCGAAGTAGAGGAACAGCAGGTTATCGCCGAGCACCAGAAACAACATGCTGGCAATAAACAGGTTGGTGTAGGCAAAGAAGCGTGAGTATCCAGCCTCGCCACGCATGTACCAAGAGGCAAACAGGTGGATCAGAAAACCAACCCCGGTGACCACCCCAAGCATGGTTACCGCTAGGCCATCTAGATACAGGGTGAAATTTGGCGCGAAGCCTTCAACCGACATCCATTGCCAGAGTAGTTGGCTGTAAACGCCGCCGGGTGGCGGGGCAACATTAAACTGCCAAATAACCCAAGCGCTGGTCAGTGCCGAAAGACCCACCGAACCTACGCCGATAAGCGCCGAGATATTTTCCGAGAATCGACCACGGGAAAACGCCAGCAGGCAAAAGCCAATGAGCGGGAAGATGAAGGTTAGGAATAGTAAGTTCATCCGCGCATCTCGCTAGCTGCGTCGATATCGAGGGTGTTAAAGCGTCGATACAGTTGCAGCAGTATCGCCAAGCCAATACTGGCCTCGGCGGCTGCCAAGGTAACCACCAGAATAAACATGACTTGCCCGTCGGGTTGTCCCCAACGACTACCAGCCACGATAAACGCCAGTGCTGCGGCGTTCATCATGATTTCCAGGCTCATCAGCAAGAACAAAATATTGCGGCGCACCATCAGGCCAACCAGACCAAGACAGAACAACACACCGGCAACGGCTAGGCCGTGCTCCATAGGGATTGCATACATAATTATTCGTTCGCCTCGTGTCGGCCGAGGTGGAAGGCTGCCACTAAGGCAGCCAGCAGTAACATCGAAGCCAGTTCAACCACTAACAGGTAGGGACCAAACAGGCTGATGCCTACAGCTTTAGCATCTACGGTGGTCAAGCCTAGAGCGGCACCACTTTGATTGCCAAACAGCACATAAAGCATTTCACAGAGCAGTGCCAACGACATCATCGCCGGGCCGCCCCAGATTCCGGGCGTCATCCATTGGCGTTCTTGCGCACTGGCGGCCGGCCCGAGGTTGAGCATCATCACCACAAAGACAAACAGCACCATAATGGCACCTGCGTAAACGATGATTTCAAGCACACCCGCAAAAGGCGCGCCGAGGCTGAAAAACAGCATCGACACCGCCAGCAGCGAGACGATCAGATAGAGCAGGGCGTGTACCGGGTTGGTGTTGGTGATCACCCTAAAGGTGGCCATCACCGCGACGCCGGCGGCAAAATAGAAAGCAAATTCCATCGTTTGTCCTTAATTAAGTCCGTAGGACCTATTTAGGCCGTTGCGAGCGCAGGTCAGGCCAGGCGAAAACAGACGAAGAAGCGCAGTTGACTGTAGTCAATGAGCATTCTGAGTCTGTTTTCAACGCAGCATCACCAAGCGCAGCAGGCATAAATAGGTTCCTTAGGGCAGCAAGCTTTTCACGTTGATCGGCTGGGCTTCGTTTTGCGCAGCCCCTTTAGGTTTGCCCGCGATTGCCATGCCGGCAACCCGGTAAAAGTTGTAATCAGGGTTTTTGCCTGGCCCGGAGATAAGTAAATCTTCTTTCTCGTAGACCAAGTCTTGGCGCTTGTAATCGGCCATTTCAAAGTCTGGAGTTAGCTGAATGGCGGTAGTAGGACAGGCTTCTTCACAGAGGCCGCAAAAAATGCAGCGCGAGAAGTTGATCCGAAAAAACTCTGGATACCAACGACCATCTTCAGTCTCAGCCTTTTGCAGGGCAATACAGCCAACTGGGCAGGCCACCGCACAGAGGTTGCAGGCTACACAGCGCTCTTCACCATCTGGGTCGCGGGTTAGAACAATCCGCCCGCGATAACGCGGAGGCAGATACACGGCTTCTTCGGGGTACTGCAGTGTGTCGCGCTTATGAAATGCATGGGAAAACACCATCACCATGCTGCGTAGCTGGGTGTAGGTGCCGTAGAGAATATGCAGAATGTATTTGAGCATGTTCATTGTCCTCACTGCAGCGCGCTGGGCGTGGCAGTCAACAGCACTAAGGCTGCAGTTACCAACAGATTAATCAGGGTCAGCGGCAGACAGAATGTCCAGCTAAAGGTCATCACTTGGTCATAGCGTGGGCGCGGAATTGAGGCGCGCAGCAAGATAAAAATCATGATGAAAAAAGCAGTTTTCAGTACGAACCAAACAAAGGGAATTTGCGGAAGAATGCCAAACGGACCGTGCCAGCCGCCGAAGAACAGCGTCACCAGTAGCGCCGAAATCAGCACGATACCGACGTATTCGCCCACGAAAAACATGCCCCATTTCATCCCGGCATATTCGATGTGATAACCGTCGGCCAATTCTTGCTCGGCTTCGGGTTGGTCGAATGGGTGGCGGTGAGTTACCGCCACGCCGGCGATAAAAAAGGTACAGAAACCGATGAACTGCGGAATGATGAACCACAGGTTTTGTGCTTGGTATTCGACGATGTCGCGCAGATTAAAGGAGCCGGCTTGTGCCACGACACCCATTAACGACAGGCCCATAAACACTTCATAAGAAATGGTTTGGCCGGAGGCGCGCAAACTACCAAGTAGAGCGAACTTGTTGTTACTCGCCCAGCCGGCGAACAGCACCGCGTATACGGTCAAGCCGGCCATGGCGAAGAAGAACAACAAACCGATGTTCAGGTCTGCCACGCCCCAAGTCGGAGTGATAGGCACCACGGCAAAGGCAATCAGCAAGGTGCTGAAGGCCACAATTGGCGCGATAGTGAAGATCATCTTGTCGGCGAATGGCGGCGTCCAGTCTTCCTTGAAGAACATTTTGACCATGTCGGCGGCGATCTGAAAGGCGCCAAACGGCCCCACCCGATTCGGACCGTAGCGGTCTTGCCAGAGCGCCAGCAAGCGCCGTTCAACCCAGCTCAAGAGTGCGCCGCAGATCACCACCGCGAGCAGAATGATCACCGCTTGGACCATCTTCCAGAGGATGTCGAGCAAGTCGGGAGTCAGCCAACTCATAGCGCAGCCTCCTGCAAAGTGTGGGCGAATTGGCCAAAAAGCAGTGGCGGAATACCTGGCAAGCCGACCGGCAGGCCCACTACGCCAAGGCTGAGGTTGTCGTCGATCACGAGCGGTAAGCGCAAGGTCGCCTGGCCAACTTTCAGGCTGAGTTGTGCGCCATCATTAACCCCAAGCTTGTCGGCTTCAGCTTGCGCTAAGGCTACATAGGCCTGTGGCATGCGTGCTTGCAGCGGTTCGGCGCGAGCTGAGGTTTCTTCGCTGCCAAACAAGTGATACAGCGGTACCACTTGCCACTGACCGGCTGGTGGCGCAAACGGGCCGGGCACTGCGCTAAACCAAGTAAGACCATCGCTGCTCGGTTCGATCAGGCGTGTGCCAGGGTCGCCGGCGCGCAGATGACCACCCACTTCGTCTTGGAACTTGTTCCACGCTTGTGGTGAGTTCCAGCCTGGTGCCCAAGCAAAAGGTACTTGCTGGCGCGGTTCAGCAGCGCCTGAGTAACCTTCCATTGAGAACGCGAATGCGCTGTCTTGGTCTTGCGGCGTACGGGGTTCATGCACACTGATATTGGCGCGCATAGAGGTGCGGCCGCTATAGCGTAATGGTTCACGCGCTAGCTTTAAGCCTTTGATGCGGAACGTTGCGCTTGGTGCTGCGTCAATAATGCCGGCCAACTCTGGCTGTGCAGCGGCGCACGCGGCGGTTACTTGGTCGAGTTGAGTCCAGTCCACCGGTTTGTGACGCAAAGTACTGTGCAATGCGTGCAGCCAGCGCCAGCCTTCACGAATGAGGATGTTAGCGTCGTAATAAGACGGCTCATAGACTTGGAAGAAACGCTGGGCGCGGCCTTCTTGGCTGACCAAGGTACCGTCGCCTTCGGCAAAACTGGCAGCGGGCAGCAGTAAGTCAGCACGGGCTGCGGTTGGCGTGTGCTGATGGTCAAGCACAATCAGGGTTTTCGCTGCGACCAAGGCCGCATCAACCAGTTCTTTGTCGCAGCGGCGATATAGGTCGTTTTCCAGCACCAGAACTGCATCCGCTTTGCCATCGACCAGGCATTGCAACCCTGCTTCAGCTGAGTCGCCGCGGGCCTTGTTGGTCAGCATGACCAGGCCCAGGCTGTTGGCTTCGGCCACGATCAAGCTGATGGAAGCCTGCTTCTCGCGTAGCTTGAGTGCTTTGGCAATGTTGGCGGTGGCTTGCAAAATAGCCGGCGAACCCAAGGATGCGCCCGAGACTATTAACGGGCGCTTGGCGCTCAACAGGGCGTCAGCAATACGTTGTGCCAGTGCTGCCGCCTCTGCATCAAGATTGGGCACGGCCGGCGAGCTTTGCTCAATGGCGTGGGCCACGGCAAAACCAAGGCGGGCGAGGTCGTCGATGGCGGCGTGCACGCACTCCTCGGCGACATCATCGAGCTTGGTCGCAGTTACGCTGGCAATAAACAGTGGATGCAGCGCGTGCTGACCGATGTTTTGTACGGCAGCGTCTAACCACGGTTGGACTTTCATCGCCTCAGCCATCGCGACTGCTTTGCCTTTAACCGTTTGCCGCAGTGCTAGTGCAAGACGCGCGGCGGTTTGGGTTACATCTTCGCCCAGGACAAAAACCGCATCGTGCGCTTCAACATCGCGCATGTTGGCAATCGGCAGCGGGCTGTTTTGCAGAATATTTAGGGTTAAGCGCAGGCAGGCGAGTTCGTCGGCCGCAATACCCGTGTAGAAGTTCTCGCTACCCACCAATTCGCGTAAGGCAAAGTTACTTTCCAGGCTGGCCCGTGGCGAGCCAATACCAATCACTCGGCGATCTTTGAGCAGCGCTGCGGCGTTATCCAGGGCCACATCCAGCCCTAAAGCGTTGCCATTGGCTATGCGTGGTTGACGTGGACGATCGGCGCGATTGACATAGCCATAGCCGAAACGGCCACGGTCGCAGAGAAAATACTGGTTCACTGAACCATTAAAACGGTTCTCAATGCGGCGGATTTCCCCGTAACGCTCGCCCGGGCTGATATTGCAGCCGGCTGCGCAGCCATGGCAGATGCTCGGCGAAAACTGCATGTCCCATTTACGGGTGTAGCGCTCGGAGTGGGTTTTGTCGGTAAACACGCCTGTCGGGCAGACTTCGGTGAGGTTGCCGGCAAATTCGCTTTCCAAAACGCCATCTTCAACACGGCCGAAGTAAACGTTGTCGTGGGCGCCAAAAACGCCCAAGTCGGTGCCGCCAGCGTAGTCTTTGTAATAACGCACGCAGCGGTAGCAAGCGATGCAGCGGTTCATCTCGTG